>JASHYZ010000606.1 GCA_030042795.1 Terriglobia bacterium
TCGTATCGAACGCCGGCGGCTTGGCGCTGAACGCTGCAACTGCAACCCCTTCGACATGCTTCAAGAAATCCACATCCAGAACTACGCCGTGATCGAAAACCTGCGCGTGGACTTTCATCCGGGTCTCAACGTGCTCACCGGCGAAACGGGCTCCGGCAAGTCGATCGTGGTCGACGCGCTAGCCTTGGCTCTCGGCGGGCGTGCCTCGCCAGAGGTGATTCGGACAGGCGCGGATCGCGCCACCGTCACCGTGGTGTTTCGCGCGGACGTCCAGCGCGGGAGCAATCATCACTCCGCCGGTTTGCCGTGGGCAACCTGGCTCGATCGCTACGGCATCGGCGGCGCCAGTGACGCTGAGATCATGCTGCGCCGCGAGATTCAGGCAGGCGGGCGCAGCCGGCTGCTGGTAAACGATGAGCCCGTCACGCTTGCGGCAGTGAAGGACCTCGCGCCGCTGCTGGTGGAGGTCCACGGGCAAGGCGAGCACGCCGCCCTGCTACTGCGTGAGGCCCAGCTCGATCTGTTGGATGCCTTCGCTCGCACCGGTGAACGGCTGGCGGAGGTCGGCGCGATCTATGAGCGCAGACGGGAGCTGGAGATCGAGTGGACCAGCTTAAATCAGAGCGAGCAGGAACGCCTCCGGGCTCTTGACCTGCTCCGATTTCAGGTGGAAGAGCTTGGCCAGGCGCGGCTTCAGCCTGATGAGGATGAGCGCCTTGAATCTGAGCGCGCGGTCTTGCGCAATCTCGAGAAGGTACGCTTGGCCGCGGCCGCGGCCCACGCGGCCCTTTACGAGGATGAAGGCTCGGCGCTCGCGCGCTTGGCGGCAGTGGAGCGCGCGCTTGACGATCTCGCCCGTTACGATCGCGCCCTTGAATCCAACCGGGAGTCTCTGAGCGCGGCGCGAGCGGCCCTCGAGGACACATCCCGTGCGCTCGGTGACTATATTGCCGGACTTGAAGTCGAGCCGGGCCGGCTCGATGAAGTTGAAGACCGCCTGGCGCTGCTCGACCGGCTGAAGCGTAAGTATGGCAGCACCGTGGATGAGATGCTGGCTTTCGCCGAACGCACCCGGCTGGAGCTCTCTCGGCTCGAGCGAGCGGACGAGCGCCGTGAAGAAGTAGGGCGCTTGCTTGAACAAGCGCGCGAGGCGTATACAAAAGCGGCCGGAGTGCTCTCCGGTGAGCGGCGCCAGGCGGCCGGGCGTCTTGCGCGGGCAGTGCACCACGAACTGGCCCAGCTCGGCATGGAGAAGGCGCGCTTCGAAGTGCGCTTTGAAGACGACGCAGTTGGTGCTGACGAAAAGGCGTGCTCTCCTCCCTCCGGCCGCAAGGGTCTTGATCGCATCACTTTTCTGGTTTCGTCAAATCCGGGTGAGGAGGTCCGGCCGCTCGATCGCGTCGCCTCTGGAGGGGAACTTTCCCGCCTAATGCTAGCTTTGAAAACCGTCATCGCCGGGCCAGCGGCAGGCGGTAATCCTGTTGGCCGCACGCTGGTGTTTGACGAAGTGGATGTTGGGATCGGCGGGCGCGTGGCAGAATGCGTCGGCGAGCGTTTGAAGCGGCTCTCAAAGCAGAGCCAGGTGCTCTGTGTCACCCACCTCCCGCAGATTGCCTGCTTCGCGGATCACCATTACTCAGTCGAAAAAATTGAGCGCGGCGGGAGAACCTTTGCCGAGGTCCAATACCTGTCTGCCGAGCGAGAGCGCGCCGCGGAACTCGCACGCATGCTCTCCGGAAGCAAAGTCACCGAAGCCGTTCTCAAACATGCCGCGGCCATGTTGAAGCAAGGGAGAGCCAGCTAGCTCAGTTCGCTAACCGCGCGGCAGTCCGTCACTTCGCATCTTTCATGGCATCGTCCACAGCTTGAAAGAATATCTCGGGCGGCGCGGCGCCCTGAAACCTTCCGTTGATATAAAAGGTCGGCGTGGAGTTGACGTTGAGCTCCTCACCTTCGTGCATTCCCTGTTCTACTCTTGCCTTGGCTTCGCCTGGCGTATCCATGCAACTGGCAAGCTTCGCGCCATCCAAGCCTACCTGCTGTCCGTAGCTCAGCAGGAGGTCGCGCACTTGAGAGGCGTTCGCCTGCGCAGCGTCAATATCATTTTGATGTTGGAAGATTAGCGTACGATAGGGTACGAACTTCGCAGGGTCGATCTGATACGCACACTCATTGGCGATGGCTGCGGTCTCAGCCCACTGATGAATCTTCACGAGAGGAAATTCCTTGAATACCACCCGGACCTTGTCGCCGAACTTGGGCACCAATTGATCCTCGAGAAATTGGTGCATGCGCGCGCACGACGGGCACTCCAGATCCGCAAACTCGACGATAGTCACCGGGGCGTGGGCAGGACCCTGAGCCGGCAGGTCCTTCAGCTTCATCACGCTCAAGGCCTGCCGGCGCGGATCAACGTTCAACGCGTAGACCATGCCTCCAAGATTCAGGTACTTCTTATCGTCGGTTATCAGAAACTCCTGGCTCTGCGAGGGATGTACAGCGTCGTTGGCCATGACATTTACCGAGAGAAAGCCTGCGTATTTGGATGGGTGCAACGAGCCAGTAACAGTAAGGTTGACGCTCGTGGGAATCTTGAACGCCTCCCGCACTGCCTGCGTGATTGAGCTGTCGATATCGCCATTCAGGGCTACAAGATCGCCTATCAGGAGCAGGCGTCCATTCTTTGAGACGGAAAGAGCTTGCTGCCGCGGTTGCTTGCCGTCGTCGATCGTGACGACGGTCTGGTAGTAATCCGGGTTAGGTGACGGTTCCAGGGGGCCTATCGACAGCTTCACCGTGCTCACCACGCCGAATTTGTCCCGCACGAACTGCAGTATCTTATCCGCCGATGGTCCTTCGGACTTTGACGTTGGCGCTGAGTGCGTTTGACCGCGGGGATTGGCTGAAGCGGCGCGGGCGGCAACCACTAGCCTCGTTCGGAATGGAAATCCAAGAAGGCTGGCAGCCATCGCTATGCCACCCAAGCCAATTCCCGCTCGCTTGAAATTGTTCATTTGCACTTTCACTCCAATCCAATTCTGACGCGGTAATTATACGGACAGCCGTAGCTTTCGCGACGGGAATCGCTTAATTATTTTATCGGATAAAGGCTCAGTAAATCAAACTCGCGGCCTAGC
>JASHYZ010000607.1 GCA_030042795.1 Terriglobia bacterium
CCATTTCATCGCGTGCAATTGATCGAGCTCCGCCAGTACCTGCGCGGGAGACTTGGTGCGGGGACGCCGGCCATAAATCTCGATGATGTCGCAGAACTCGCAAGTGAAGGGGCAGCCACGCGAGTACTGGATGGCCATGGAGCTGTAATAGCGAGGCTTGATGAGGCTGAGGTCCGGCACGGGCGTGGCCGCCAGCGCAGGCATTTCATCCGCCTTGTAAAGTGACCGCTGCCTGCCGTGCTCGATGTCCTCCACCAAAGCCCCGATCAAGGCTTCGGCTTCACCCACCACCACGTGCTCAGCATGCTCAGGCAACTCCCGGACGCTGCTGGTAATGGGGCCGCCCACTACAGTCTTCAATCCGCGCGCGCGGCACCGAGCGAGGATCTTAAGGACCTCAGCTTTGTGAACCAGCATCCCGCTGACCATGGCGACGTCGGCCCATTTGAGGTCAGCCTCAGTGAGCGGCCGGATGTTGGTATCCACCAGCTGTTTACTCCAGTGCTTGGGCAGCAGAGGGGCGATAGTAAGGAGACCGAGCGGGGGATAAGCTGAGCGTTTGCCTTCAAAAGGCAAGGCGTGCTTGAAGCTCCAGTAAGTATCAGGCCATTCCGGGTAAATCATCAGGGCATTCATTCGTTACGGAACCTCGTAAAGTCGAAACGCTCATTGCCTCATGAGCCCGGCGGCTACGGCAATCCCAAAATGCCCAACCGTTATAAAAGCGGGTTCGGTGGATGATTCCGGCAAACGAACGGTGGCTATTAGAGTCTCAGAGTACTTGAAAGCCGGCGGTCGCACAGCACGCATCGCCAAGCGCCGGCCCCATGCGGCGCGTGATCCTCTTTCCAGAAGGAGAGCGGACTGATCACCCATCCATATACTATCATGCGGACCGGAATTGGCGGCAGGCAGTCGCCACTAAGGTTTCAGCACCGGGATGCCCGGACAGCGCTACACAGCGTGCTGTTACCGCCCTCGACGGCATAAACAGCAGTGGACATATTAAAACTTATTCAATATACTCTCGATACATGAGCACCGGGACGTCTATCCTGATTCTCGATCACGACACCACTACGCGGACTCTGCTGGCGGACGCGGCTGAAAAGTTTGGGTGGACCACGCAACAAACCGATTCCGGTCTGCAGGCCGTCGAAGTTCTGGAAAGCGGAGAAGTAGACATCCTCATCGCGGACCTCGATGCGCCCGGCCTTGACGCTCTCGAAGTCGTGAGGCGTGCGCGGCGCGACTCTCGGGGGGTTCAGACGGTGGTGATCGCCAGCTCCGCAACGATGACGAAGGCTTCCGAAGCGGTGCGCCTCGGCATTCCGGATTATCTCATCCGCCCCTTTGGCGCCCCGGAAGTGAAGCGTATGTTTGCTCGCCTAGCAGAGAAGCGTCCGGCGTCCCCGGCCCACACCGAACCTTCCGCCGAAGCAGTGGGATTTCTGGTAAACCTCGTAGGTCACTCATCCGCTATGGAAAAGGTGCGGCATGCCATCCTGAAGGCAGCCGAGAAGAAGCTGCCCGTGTTGATTCTAGGTGAAAGCGGCACCGGTAAGGAGCTGGTAGCGCGGTCCATTCATGCCTGCGGCCGCTGGAAAGATGAGCCGTTCGTTCCCGTCGACTGCGCATCGTTGTCGCCGGCGCTCATCGAAAGCGAGCTCTTTGGCCACGTACGGGGAGCGTTTCCTGGTGCCGCTCAACCCCGCGTAGGGCTGCTGGCTGCCGCAGGCCGTGGAACTCTGTTTCTCGACGAAATCGGCGAGCTCGCGGTGGAGCTGCAGGCCCGGCTGCTTCGCGCCATTCAGGAGCGGGAGGTCCGTCCTCTGGGTTCCAATGAGCGCATTATTTTCGACGCGCGAGTTGTTGCTTCCACCAATATTGACATCAAAGAGGCGGTTCGCGAGGGGACCTTTCGGGAGGACCTCTACTATCGGCTCAATGTCCTGAGCATTCGGATTCCGCCGCTGCGCGAGCGCAAGGATGACATTCTGGCGCTGGTTCACCATTTTCTTGAGCGCTACGGCGCCGCGGATGGCGTGGCTGATTTCTCGCCTGAGTTCATGAACCGCCTGATGCAATATGATTGGCCTGGCAACGTCCGCGAGCTCGAAAATTCCATTCAACGCGCCGTGGCTTTAAGCTCCGGCCCGCGGCTCGATGTTAAGGACCTTCCTTCCACCCTCGTCTACCGGACGGAAAGCCGCTCCTCGGCGCGGGACACTGCGCGGCTCCAGGAGCTCGAGCGCAAGGCCATCACCGAGGCGCTTGCAGCCACCGGGGGCGACCGCTCCCGCGCCGCGAAGATCCTGGGCATCGGGAAAACCACGATTTATCGGAAGCTCAAGGAATACGGCTTCGAGGAAGAAGCCGGCCGTTCGCCAAACCCGCAGGAAGCCTTTGCGGCGCTCCCCGAATTGACAGGTGACAACAAACCTCCCAGAGTATAACTAAGGCTTGATTCGCCCCGGTCTTGTGGCGGTCGAGCACATTAGGCTCCGGCTCCGCCGGACATACTCGGCATGTCGACGATCGCTGTTGACGCGACCTACAGTGTTGATCCTGAGCCAACCGGTATCGGCGTTTACTCGCGGCGTCTGGTGGAGTCTCTGCTTCAGCTCCCGACTGCACATCGGTTCCTGGTTTGCTACCGTCTCTCTCGTTGGAAGCGGCGCAGGGCCTTCCTGCGTCCTGGGCGGCACGGCGAGTTCGGCGTCCAACTGTTCCAGGAACCCTTGACCTTTTGGCTGCCTTGGCAGACAGATTTATTCCACAGCTTGGCGCAGCGCGCACCCGCGTTCAGGTTCCGCAGAGAAGTGGTCACAGTTTTTGACGTTTTCCCGATTACAGGCACGAACTACTCCACTCCCGATTTCCGGCAAAAATTTTCGGCCTTGCTGCTGGATGCGGTCCGGCGCGCCGCCAGAGTGATTACCGCCTCACACTA
>JASHYZ010000608.1 GCA_030042795.1 Terriglobia bacterium
GTGGCTTTCTCTCGGCCGTCGGCCACTGAAGCGCAAATTTTGGCGGCCTGCCGCGTGGCGCGCGTGGACGAGTTCGCCGAACGCTTTGAGCTGAAGTATGACACCGTGGTGGGCGAGCGCGGTGTGAAGCTCTCGGGCGGCCAGAAGCAGCGCGTCTCCATCGCTCGCGCGATCCTGGCTGATCCCCGCATCCTTATTCTGGACGAGGCCACCTCCAGCCTGGACTCCGAATCCGAGGCGCTGATCCAGGAAGGCCTCGCTTACCTCATGCAGGGACGAACTACGTTTGTGATCGCGCACAGGCTGTCCACCGTGCGCCGCGCCGACCAGATCCTGGTCGTCGAGGGAGGCCGTATCCTTGAGCGCGGCACTCATGAGGTGCTGTACGCTCAGGGAGGCCGGTACTGGGAGCTGTATACACGCCAGCATGGCATCGAATCCAACTTACTTCTCGAGCCCGGCGCCGACACTAAAGAATTGGCCGCTGCGCAGCGCCGCGACGGCCGCGAGTCCGAGCCCGTCCTCCCAGATCCGGTTCAGTTGCTGCGCGGGCAAGCGTAGAGAAACAGTGGTTAGTGCTGAGTGGTTGGTGGTGAGTGGTTGGTGGTGAGTGGTTGGTGGCCAGTTGCCGGTGCTTGAAATCTGGAATTTGCCATCTGAAATCTGATCTACCTTGTCGGTCTGAGGTCGAGGACTTCCCTGCCCTAGCGCTCACTTGTTCGTGGCTCGTTCTTGCCCACTTGTCATTTCGAGCGCCGCCGTGCCGTCCGGCGCCGCGAGAAATCTCGCCCTGATCTTTGCGTCAAAACAAGATTCGCAGGCTGTCTTCGCGAAAGCCCGAAGAGCGCTTTCGAGGGAAGCGACCACCCGGCGAATGCGGCTTCCGCCTTCCCCCACTCTCCGTGGTTACTAAGTCTAACATCCCCCGGCTGAGGTACTGGACAGGTTCCCGGCGTCTTGGCAAGATAGATAGAAGGTAGGGAGCAGGCAGAAGACGCCGCCGGTTGATCCGTCGCCGCGGGTTGCCTTCCGGTACCTGCCAGTGGCCAATCTGGCAGTCCTTGTCGGGGCGTGGCGCAGCCTGGTAGCGCGCTTGCCTTGGGCGCAAGAGGTCCCCGGTTCGAATCCGGGCGCCCCGACCATAATTCTAAATAACTTTAGTCTTTCATGCCCTCACCACTCGGCTACTGAACCATCTGCATGGAAGGTCAACTGTTCCATCACTTCCTGCTGGAACGGGTGTTTCAGGGCTTCGGCTTCGTTCACTTCAACGCCGAGGCCGGGCTTCTCGGGCGGCAGCCAATGCCCCTCTTCGGAACGCAAATCCGCCTGGACTACATCAAACCGCCACGGCACGTCACCCAGCATGTCTTCCTGGATGAGAAAATTTGGCGTGGCAAGGTCAAAATGCAGAGCAGCAGCGTTGGCAATGGGACCGTTAGGATTATGCGGCGCCACGCCCATCAGGTAAGTCTCACCCATGCTGGCAATTTTTCGAGCTTCCAGTAATCCACCGCAGTGGTTGAGGTCCGGTTGCAGGACGTGGCATGCCTGAAGCTCGCAGACTCGGCGAAATTCCCATCGCGTCGCCAGCCGCTCTCCCGTAGCAATCGGCACCCGCACGCTTCGCCGCACCTCTAGTAGCGCATCGGGATTTTCGGGCGGCACCGGCTCCTCGCAAAACAGCGGATGATACTCCTCCACCGCGCGGATGTACTCAATGGCCTGGCCTGTCGTGGTGCGGCCGTGGAAATCTATCATGATGTCGATCTCCGGGCCGACAGCCTCGCGCAATTTCTGCATCATCACCGCGAAGTGCTTCACGGCAGGCAAGCCCGTCAGCGGTTGCGAGTATGGCACGATGACGACCTTTAACGCTCGATAGCCCTTTTCGATGACGGCGTGAGCGCGGTCGATCAACGGACCGGCTTCGACCGTCTCGTAGACGGCTTTCATCTCTCCCATGCCAAGGTGCGTGTACATTCGCACCCGGTCGCGGACGCGCCCGCCCAGAAGCCGGTAAACCGGTACCCCCAGCTCTTTGCCCAGGATGTCCCAACAGGCCTGCTCGATGGCGGACATCGCCGTGGTCCCGATGATTCCCAGCCGCCAGAACGAGTGCCGGTACATGATCTGCCAGAGAAACTCGATGCGCGTCGGGTCGCGGCCTACCAGCATCGGTTTCAAGTCCTCCACGCACCCGGTTATCGCTCGCGTTTTCCACTCCAGCGTGCCTTCGCCCCAGCCGTAGAGTCCCGCTTGGTCCGTCTCGACCTTCACAAACACCCAGTTCCGCATCTGGGCGTTTACCACCACGGTTTTGATGTCGGTGATCTTCATGGCTCAATCCACCATCAATCCATCGGGTAGAGGCTGCAACCGCCGTCCACCAGAAGCGTCACGCCGGTCACATAGTCGGCGGCATCGGAAGCGAGAAAGATCATGGCATCGGCCACCGACTCCGGCGTCTGCAGAGTGCCAAGGGAAATGGCCTTTTCCGCGCGGCGGCGATAGTCGGGCTCTGTATCCCATTGCCGCTTGGCCATGCCCACCCCAACAATGCCCGGCGCGATCGAATTCACTCGAATACCGCGGCCTGCCAGCTCACGCGCCATGCCACGCATCAGCGCTTTCATGCCGCTCTTAGTGACGTTGTAGGGCGTGATGTCCGGCCAGGGGACGTCCTGCACCCAGGAGGAGGTGAAGATGATCTTGCCTTGGATTCCCTGCTGGATCATGACACGCACCGAGGCCTGAGCCACCAGGAACGCGCTCTTCAAATTGACGGCTTGGATTTTGTCCCATTCCTGCTCCGGATAATCGACGATGGCGCAGCTATGCGCCATGCCGGCGTGGCAAAAGGCCACATCAAGCCGGCCGAATCGCTCGACCGTCCGTGCCACGGCAAGCTGCGCCTGGTCGCGCTTGGTTACGTCGGCACGGACGTAAAAGACTCGATCGGACAGCCAGCCGGCGTCGCGAATAATCTCTTCGGCTTCGTCGTCACCGAGGAGGTCTATGACCGCAACCTTGGCAGAGTGCTCCGCCAGGCGGCCCACCACAACTCTGCCGATCGCGCCCAGGCCCCCGGTAATCAGCGTCGTCTTCCCTGCCAGACAATCTTTCGCAAACGTCGTCATACTCGCTTCAACCCTTCCGCGAAGATATGCTCCTGCTTATTGGACAGCAAAGTGATCGAACTGCGCCCGATTCCACCCGCAACCGATGCCGGCCATTCCGGAGCGATGCGCTGTGTCCTGAACGTCAGCGACCGAGGCGCCGTCGATAGAGGCGCGAATGTCGGCTCCCTTGAAGTTCAGTTCCAGATGATGCCACTTCTTCAGCGAGAACGCCGCGTGGCCGGAGCCAAGTGTGGCCGTGGGCGCCTTGTATTTTGTACTCATCAGCTTCCAGCGCCCATCCTGCGTAACCTCCAGAACGTACGCGGCCGGAAAAGGCGCCTTTCCGTCCTTGAAGACGTCGGCGTCATCGATGCGTCCCAGCAAAGTGACGTCGCCCTGTTCTTCGATTAAGGCATCCACACTCACACTATAATCGCTCCAGTCAGTGCTTCCCAGCAGGGTGAAGGGGTCAGGCATCGATCCCCAGGGAATCGGCTTGCGCGTAATCGCCTGTTCCAGGCACCAGTCCTTTCGGGCAATGCAAGGTTGCACCTCGAAGGCGCCGTTCTGATCGGCAAAATACCGGGGCGACCGGCCTCGGTCGCTGGCGTTGAAGTTCGGTTTGTAGGGGAACGGAAATGGAGCCGCCGCGGGAGTCGCCGCCGTCCCCTTACCCTGTCCCGTCGTGGTGGTCAACGAATACAGCGAGTCCGGTTCGAGAGTGAGGTTGAACGACCCGTTCTTGGGAACCAAGTCCGTGACGTGTTCGAAGTTCTTGGTGGCGTTGGTTTCCCACACGTGAACCGTTCCGCCTGATAAATTGCCGGTTGTGACGAACACCGCCTTCTGCGGCGCCGTTGCGTCAACAGTCTCGACGATCACGCTGTAATCGCCGGAGGTTGGCGATTTCAGCGTGACGTAGCTACCTTTGCCCGCGAGATATCCGCAGGCGCTGTCAATGTAGGTCCAGCCGGGCTGCGCGAACTGGGTTGTGTGAGCGGTCACCCAGACGGCCGACTGTACCTCGTAGTGTCCGGACCAGGGTGTGTTCGCATACATCAGGCCGGAATGGGGCGCCGCCAGAATGTCGTAGTAGGACGTAATGGGACTCCACGTTTCCGTCTTGGTAAAGCCTCCTTCGATGTAATTCGTATTGTAAATCTGCGCCAGCACGCGCCCACCCGTTGCCCAGTCGCGCGTGTTGGGCATTCCGTCCGGGTTCAGCGGCTGGTCCTCGCTCGACCAAAGCGGTTTCCCGATGCTCTTCGCGGCCTCGGGCGTAGTCAACCGGCCGTTGGCGCGCGGATAGTGGACGCTCACCACGTCCACCGCCGCTTTGAGATCCGGGTCCTTTTGGAGATCATCGATGATGCTCCATTGGTGCTCGGAGGGATACAGGTCACAGCAGATAAGTTTTGTCGAGGGCACGTGACTGACGAGAGCGCGCTTCAAGAGCTTGATGTAACCGGTATCGTAGCGGGTCTCGTTCCAGACGCCTGTGTAATTGATATTGAGTTGGTGAGTTTGCTTGGCTCCCTGAATGAATTTCACAACGTAGTTGGCCATGTCAGGCGAATAAAAGTGGCCGTGGCCGATCCATCCG
>JASHYZ010000609.1 GCA_030042795.1 Terriglobia bacterium
AGTGCCCTCATCGAAACCCTGAGCTTTCGCCTTCGCCAGCGCGGCGCTGAGAGTGGAATCGTCAGCCTTGCCGCTGGTCAGTCCGTTCATTCCGTACACTGCGCGGTTGCCGCCGAGTTCCACCAGCGTCACGCGTTTCGCTTCACCCGGCTCGAACCGTATCGCAGTTCCTGCCGGGATGTTGAGCCGCATGCCGAACGCTTGCTGACGCAGAAAGCGGAGGGCGCGGTTCACCTCGAAGAAGTGGAAGTGCGACCCCACTTGAATCGGGCGGTCTCCAGTGTTTTCGACGGTCACCTGCACGGTGCGCCGCCCGGCGTTGGCGATGACGGGGTTCGCTGCGAGGATGTATTCACCAGGGATCATAAGAATTTCGCAGCCTCCGAAGTGCCGAGCTTTGGCGCAAATCAAAACTCGTGGATTCCCGTTCCCCGCTTTCGCGGGGACAAGCTTCGCGGGAATGAGTGCGCCTGAGAGCGCACCTGATGAGAGAGGTTAAAGTCCTCTCCAGTTGTATCCAACGCCAAACTGTAACTTCGGCCGAAGTTGCACTGTTCTCAGCCAGCACAAACGATACAAATTCGAAGGCTCCTCATTTCTCCTCCCTCACCGCACTTCGCCAGGGCGCAGAATGGGCACAACGAGGGGCGAGCCGGCGTCATTTAGCAGCAGACGATGAATCAGCCCGGCCACCTCAGCAGTAGTGACCCATTGTGAGAAATCAGCATTGGGCATGGTGCGCCGATTGGCTTCGGTGTCCATGGTGCCCGGCATCAGGCAGTGCACGCGAATGTTGTGGCCTTTGACTTCTTCGGCGAGCACCTCGCTGAGGTGCCGGACGGCAGCCTTCGACACCGCGTAGGCCGCGATACCCGCGCCGGGGCCGTTCACAATGGCTCCGCTCGAGACCGTAATAATGCGGCCGAAATTCTGTTTGAGCATCACAGGAATGACGGGGCGCAAAATAGAGAACAGCGTCTTCAGGTTCAGGTTCAGCATGCGGTCCCAAACAGCTTCCGAGGTCTCGTGGACCTTGCCGGCGGCAAATCCTCCGGCGATCGCCAACAGGAAGTCGAGGCGCCCGTGATCGTTGTGCAAAGACTGCACTGCTGTCTTGACTTCGTCCGCCTCGGTCAGGTCCACCGGAATTCCCTTGAGCCGAGCCCGGAAATGAGCAGTGCCAGCCACGAAGTGCTGCCATTCAGTTTCCACCGTGTAGGTCGCAGCCACGTGAGCGCCGGCCGCTAGCAAGTCACGAACCACAGCACTTCCAAGCGCCCCCGTCCCGCCCGTCACGAGCGCCACGCGGTCCTGAAAGTCCATAAGGGCACCTCCATTCCGAGACAGGATGATATCAGAGGTACCGCCTCGACGGGTTCCACAAAGGTTTCGCGGTTTTTTTGTATGCCACGCCGTCGAGTGGCTTATAATACACGCTTTTGCGGCGGGACAGCGATAAACCTCATAAAGATGCAGAGTGCAAAGCACTAGGGGATCGGTTCACAGGTTATTTCGCAGCGCGAGCACGGCAATTCCAAATTAGGAGGAAATGCGATGAGAGTAGGCGTTTTCACGGCACTCTTTTCCAAACTCAGCCTGGACGAGGTGATCAGCAGGATCAAACCGCTGGGTATTCGTACGGTCGAGCTCGGCACCGGGAATTATCCTGGCGACCCTCACATCAAGCTCGACTGGCTCAAAGATTCCGCCAAGCTGAAAGAGTTCCAACAGAAGCTCGAAGATGAAGGCATCAGCATCAGCGCTCTGAGTAGCCACGGCAACCCGCTCCATCCCAACAAGAAGATCTCCACGTCAAACGCCGAGACCAGCCGCAGGACGATTCTGCTGGCAGAAAAGCTTGGCGTAAAGACGGTGATTGATTTCTCGGGCTGCCCGGGAGACTCGGACAATGCCAAGTTCCCAAGTTGGTCGCCTACGCCTTGGCCGCCGGACTATCTCGATCTGCTCAAGTGGCAGTGGGAAAAGAAGGCCATCCCCTATTGGAAGAAACATGCCAGGTTTGCCGAAGATCACGGAGTTCGCGTTGCCATCGAGATGCATCCGGGATTCCTTGTGTACAATCCGGAGAGCATGCTCCGGCTGCGCGCCGAGGCGGGCAAAGCGGTCGGCTGCAACTTTGACCCGAGCCACATGTTTTGGCAGGGCATTGACCCCTGCGCCGCTATCCGGGCGCTGGGCGAGGCGGTGTTCCACGTGCACGCCAAAGACACCAAAATCTACGACGTCAACACCAAGGTAAACGGCGTGCTGGATACGAAGCCTTACAGCGACGAAATCCATCGTTCTTTCCTGTTCCGGACCGTGGGCTATGGCCATGGACGCGAGTTCTGGGGCGACATGATCTCCACGCTACAGATGGTTGGATACGACGATGTGCTCTCGATTGAGCACGAAGACAGCCTGATGTCACTCGAAGAAGGCCTCAGCAAAGCGGCGGGCTTCTTGAACGAGCTCGTAATTCGGGAGAAGTTGAAGGAAATGTGGTGGGCGTGAGCGCAAAGCGCTCACGTGTCTTTTGTCCTTAGTCCCTCGTCCTTGACCAAGTTCCACGCAATGACGGAATGGAAACCATCTAAGACCGGCTTCGAGAACTTACGAGTGTACCAACTCTCTGAGAAACTGGCTGCAAGACGAAGGACAAAGGACTAAGAACCGTAGAAGGGCTACTGGAGACTCCAACATGCCAGAAATTAATGTAGCAATTCTTGGTTACAAATTTATGGGCCGTGCCCACTCGAACGCCTACCGGCAGGTGAGCCATTTCTTTCCCGGCAAGTTTACGCCGCGCCTGAAGGTGATCTGCGGGAGAGACCGCGAGGCCACGGAGGCCGCGGCCCGGCAACTTGGTTGGGAAGAAGTTGAGACGGATTGGCGAAAGGTGGTGGAACGGAAGGATATCGATGTGATCGATATTTCGACGCCCGGCCATCTTCACCACGACCAGGCGCTGGCGGCTGCCGGTGCCGGTAAACACATCATCTGTGAAAAGCCTCTCGCCAACACGTTGGCGGATGCAAAAGAAATGCTGCGGGCCGTGCAGAAGGCACGCGTGAAACACATGCTGATGCACAACTACCGGAAGATCCCTGCGGTGACTTTCGTGCGCAGGCTGGTGGATGAGGGGCGGCTCGGCCAAATTTATCACTATCACGGCGCGTACTTGCAGGATTGGATCATGGATCCTCAGTTTCCGCTCGTTTGGCGACTGCAGAAGAAGTTGGCAGGAGCGGGCGCGCTTGGCGACATCGGGTCACATGCTATTGACCTCGCTCGCTATCTGAACTCCGAATTCGCGAGCGTAGTGGGCCACATGACAACGTTCATCAAGGAGCGCCCGCTGACGAGCGAGGATGGAGGCCGCCTCGATGCGAAAGGTGGCTCAGGCACCGGCAAAGTAACGGTGGATGACGACGCGAACTTCCTCGCTCGCTTCTCGAACAGCAGCGTGGGTGTGTTTGAATCTTCCCGCTTTTGCGGCGGCCGCAGAAACTTCAACACCTTTCAGATTTACGGCAGCAAAGGAAGCGTGGCCTTCAATCTCGAGCGCATGAACGAACTTGAGTTTTATGACGCAGAGAGTGCCAAGACCGAACAAGGATATAAGACTATCAATGTCACCGAAGCCGCGCACCCGTATGTCGGCGCCTGGTGGCCTTCCGGACACATCATCGGATACGAGCACACCTTCGTCCACGCGGTTCATGACTTTCTGACCGCACTCGAGAACGACTCTCTTCCTTCACCGAACTTCACCGACGGCGTGAAGAACCAGGCCGTACTCGAAGCTGTTGAGCGCTCGGCAAAGTCGGGGAAGTGGGAGAAGGCCGGATAAGAACGGAAGTCAGAAGATTGAGAGATTGCATGATCGGGCCATCGAGTCATTGAACCAACAAGAATCCCACCACTCAAAGGCCCGTTTAAGTAGTCATCCTTTCGATCACGAACTTCTGACTTCTGTCTTCTGACTCCTATACTTCTATGTCTTTCCTCATGGGCATCGACGTTGGCACCACC
>JASHYZ010000610.1 GCA_030042795.1 Terriglobia bacterium
CTCAACATCGGCATCGCTTTGATCGTTGGCTTAATTCTCGGGGTGACGCTTGCCTTCATCGAAGAAGGGCTAGACAATTCCATCAAAACCGCCGAGGACGTGGAGAGGCTCATTGCTGCGCCGGCTTTGGCCATTGTGCCGGCGGCGGGGTCTGAAGGAGGCAGGCTTTACGGACGGACCGCAGGCCACCGAAAGGGCCGCGTGTTCGCCAAGGCGCCTGCCAACGGCGCCGTCGCGCTGGCTGTCCTCAAGCGCCCGACATCTGCACTCTCTGAGTCCTACCGAGCTCTGCGAACATCCATCCTGCTGTCGACGGCCGTCCGTCCGCCGCAGGTGCTGCTGGTGACAAGCCCGCAACCCAACGAGGGCAAGAGTTGCACTTCGCTGAACCTGGCGTTGACCCTGGCGCAACGCAACGACCGCGTGCTGATCGTGGACGGTGACCTGCGCAAACCATGCGTGGCCCATCATCTCGGTCTCAAGCAAGAGCGCGGCCTCAGTGGCCTGCTGACCGGCGCTCACGACTTGGATGAGGCGCTGTGCCGCGCCGAGAGTGTTCCTCAGCTTTGGGCGCTGCCGGGCGGTCCAACGCCTCCAAACCCTGCGGAGCTGCTCTCTTCACCGCGAATGGCCGGCATCCTCCAGCAGCTTCGGGAGCGATTTGACCACATCGTTGTGGACTCTCCGCCCCTGCTGATGGTAACTGACGCCACCATCCTCTCAACCTTGGCGGACGGCGTCATTCTCGTGGTCGAAAGTGGTGTCACTGTTCGCGGCGCTTTGTTGCGCGCCCACTCGTTGCTTGAGAACGCCGGCGGCCGTCTGCTAGGCGTGGTGATGAACAAAGTGGATTTTCGCCACGATACGTACTACTACTCACGGTATTCACGCTACTATCGCTCGTACTACGATACTTCTCAAGTGTCGCCGGCCTCTTAGCATCAATGAACCTCTGCTGTAACCAACTACTGCGTCTGCGGCCTTCATTTGTGGCAAGGTCTGTGCTTCTGCTCTTGCCTGCTGGAGTGGCGCTGGTCACTGCGTTTCAAGCCGTCCGCCTTGCGGCAGTCATCACCTTAGGTGAGAGCACCGAGCCATCAGTTGTTGAGAAGGCCTTGGCACTCGATCCGACGAACCCCGAGCTCCATCACCGTGTAGGTCTGGTTCTGTTCTATTCCTCAGCCCCATTCGATGCCGCGAACGGACTGTGGCATCTGCGCCACGCCACCGAATTGAATCCCAATGAGGCGCTTTATTGGCTCGACCTCGCCTCGGCCTGCGAAGCAAGCCATGATACGGCCTGCGCAAACCGATCGTTCCGGCGCGCTGTGGAACTGAGTCCCATGACGCCACGGATTTTGTGGGCTGCGGCCAACTACGCGCTCCGCGCGGGCGAACCGGATGAAGCTCTGGCGCTGTTTCGCCGGCTGCTGCATCTAGATTCGACGTACGCTGACGCAGTTTTTCAAATTTGCAGCCGAGTGCTCAACTCACCCGAATGGACACAGGCATCGGTTTTGAATCTGACCCCACAGCTTCAACTAACCCTCGTAAACTTTCTCGAAGGTAACAGCCAGCCTGATCTCGCCGATGCAGTGTGGCGCGAACTCACGAGCGAGCGCCTCGCTCCAGCCAAATCGAGCAGCGCTCCGTTCACATTTCCCTCCGCCGAACCGTACCTGGACCATCTCATCGATGCCGGGAAACAGCGCGAAGCCGTGGACGTCTGGAACGACCTGGGTGCGCTCGGCGTCATCACTCCTGCCAACGAACCGAAACCAGCAAACGGGGAGATTGCTGATGCCCCGTACCGCCAATACATCTTTAATGGTGGCTTCGAACAAACACCGCTGAATGCAGGCTTTGACTGGCGATACCCATCCTTGCCATTCGTCTCCGTCGCCTTCTCAAATTCTGTGGCTCACAGCGGTTCTCGCGCTGCGCGGATCGAGTTTACGGGCGAGCGGAACGACGAATCCGAGCCTGTCTTTCAACTGGCGCCTGTGCAACCAGGCCGGTCTTATCTGCTAGCCGCATTTGTCGGCAGCGAAGGGATCACCTCGGATTCGGGTCCGCGCCTTCGCGTGCTCGACCCGCGTTGCACAGCCTGTCTCGACACCGCGACCGAGCCCACGATTGGGACCACACCTTGGCACCAAGTCTGCGTCAGCTTCACGACCGGTCCTCAGACAAGTTTGGTGAAGATCTCCGTCTGGCGGCCACGGAGTCGCGCCTTTCCCTTCGACATCACCGGCACTTTCTGGCTCGACGACGTTTCACTCACCACTGCGCAGCCTGGTTTAGCCTCAGGAACTCTTGCGAGCTCTGCGCGTCCCGCCATGCCCGTGAATTGAGATGACTGCCTATTCCTTCGCTCAAGATCGCCTCAACGATAGGCGGTCCAGCGCTGAAGCGGCTCCTGCTGCGGCCAATCATAGCGACGCCAGCGCGTGGGCTGCGGCTCGCATGGTACTGATCGCCACCCTCGTGCTGGTGACCCTGGCTTTTGGCGCTGTGCAGGCGTGGGCCTGGGGAGCGATGATCGTGCTAACGGCAACTGCCCTCGTTCTGTGGGCGTTGGGCAGCGCCCGGCAGGACACCATCCGCGTCGCCTGGACGCCGCTTTATGTTCCGGCCGCCGCGTTTCTGCTGCTCGCGTTCGCTCAGTATTTCGCGCATGCCACGGCCGATCCCGTCTCTGCTCGTGAATCGCTCGTAAAGCTCTCGGCTGACCTCATCATCTTCTTTCTCGCGACTCAGCTTTGGAGCGCCGGCTCGCACCCCCATCGCCGACTTGCGCTGACCGTCACGATTTTTGCTTGCGCCTTGGCCCTGTTTGCCCTGCTGCAGTTCTTTGCAGACCCGGCCACGATCTATGGCTTCGTCAGACCTCGCTGGGGCGGATGGATCTTCGGTCCTTACGTCAACCACAATCACTACGCCGGCTTGATGGAGATGCTCACCCCCATCGCGCTGTGTTATCTGATCGCCTTGTGGCGGCAGCCTCGATATCGCCGTCGCGTCGCCGCCGGAGCCTTCCCGGTCCTGATCGCCCTCGCGTCGGTACCGCTCTCAGGCTCGCGAGGAGGGCTGCTCTCGCTGGTGGTTGAAATCATTCTCCTCGCCGTAATCCTTTGGCAATTCCTTCCAGGCCACCGGCACCGGCACGTCGCCGTGGCGGGCGCGTTGGCTATCGCTGCAGTTGCGGCGATGTTCTTGTGGCTTGATCCAGGTCAGGTTTCGCAACGGCTGCGCACCCTGGCCGATGTGCATCGCGCTCCAGAAGCCACGCTGGGCGAGCGCCGGCTGTTGACCCGCGACGCACTGCGCATCTTCGCGGACCATCCTGGGCTCGGCACAGGCCTCGGCAGCTTCGCCACAGTCTATCCACGCTACCGCAGCTTCGCCAGCGACCTGGAATGGGACCACGCCCATGACGATTACGTCGAAGCGCTTGCGGAAACAGGGATCGCTGGCGGCGCGCTGATTGTGGCTGCGCTCGCCCTCTTCGTTACCGGCGCGTTCTCCAATCTGCGCCAGCGGCTGGAGTTCACAAGCGGCTGGATTCGCCTGGGCGCGGCGATCGGGTGCTGCGACTTGTTGATTCACAGCCTCGCTGATTTCAATCTGCACATTCCTGCGAACGCCGCCTGGTTCAGCCTCTGCGCAGGGATTGCGGTTGGCGGCTGCAAAGCCGAGCTTGGGTCCACGCGGCAGTCCGCCGACGTGTCATCGTGATTCAAGCCTTGCACTCACGCTATTTCCAAAACCTCGCCACCACCGTAGGCAGCCAGGCTACCATCCTGGCTCTGGGCGTCTTCACCGGTATCGCGGCGGCGCGTTTGCTAGGGCCGCAGGGTCGAGGCGCTCTTGCGGCCGCCGTGCTGTGGCCTCTGGTTTTGGTTCTGTTCGCGAGCCTCGGGCTCAACCAGGCCATCGTATTTCACGCTGGTAAGCAGCGCTTCACGCTTGCCGAAGTGTGGACGGCCGCGCTTATCCTGTGGCTAGCTCAGTCGATGATCGTGCTGCTGGCGGGCCGGTCTGTGGTCGCACTGGCCCTGCGGCATTACAGCCTGGAAGCGCGGCACGTCTCCCTTCTCTTTCTGGCATTCGCCCCGCTCATCATGCTGGGCGGTTATCCGGCGAATCTGCTGCAAGGGCGGCTTGACCTGCTCTCTTTCAACCTGCTGCGGGCTATCACGCCGCTTGTATACGCTGCCGGGCTCGTCATCCTGATGCTGCGAGGCAGCGCCAGTCTGCGCGACGTTATAGACTTGCAGATCATCGGAGCCTGCCTGACCGTGGCCATCGGGCTTTGGCTGGCGTTCAGCAAGGTGCGACAGCAAGCGGGCAGATGGATTGCCTGGAACCGGAGCGCCTGCGCGAGCCTGCTGAAATTCGGATGGAAATCTAACCTCTCGTCGGTCACGTCGTACGCCAATCAGCGGTCGGACCAGCTTCTGCTTTCGCTCTTCGTCGGCCCTCACGATTTGGGACTCTACGTGGTGGCCGTGGCGCTGGCAACGGCAGTAAGTTTCTTTCCGCAGGCAGCGGGCGTAGTGACTCTTGCCACCGGCTCGAACCTGGCGCCAGAAGAGGCGCAGCGCGTCATCGTTCGATCATTCCGAGTGACGCTAGCGGCGCTCGGCGCCGGATGCGGACTGCTTCTGGTCCTCTGTCCCTGGCTCATCACCTTTGCCTATGGCCCCTCATTCGCTCCCGCCGTGACGGCTTGCAAGATCCTGCTGCCCGGATCGGTGGCCCTCGGCTTGAATCAGGTTCTCTACGATGGCGCGCGCTCTCTGGACCAACCGTTGCTACCCTCGTACTCGGAAGGAATCTCGACGGTGGTCACTTTTGGCGCTCTGCTGCTGCTTTTGCCCCGGTTCGGATTCCTGGGAGCGGCCGTAGCCTCTACGCTAGCCTATTGTACAGGCTTGGCCGTCACCCTGCACTTCGCCCGCACGCGGCTGCGGATCAGCTTGCGGGATCTATTCGGCAGCCCGCTAGCCCTCC
>JASHYZ010000611.1 GCA_030042795.1 Terriglobia bacterium
GCTGAGCGCGCCCAAGCCGCGAGATCCGATTGCGCAGCGGGCAGCACATGCAGCACGTGAATGGTCACGCCGCTCAGCGTGAGCGTCAGGGAAGGTGGCCAACCGTCGTCTGGCGAATCCACATTTCCCCGGACAGCATGAACCGGCGCGATCAAGCAAAGTTGGTCAAGCACCTCGGCGGAACCGACGTCGCCAGCGTGCAGGATTGCGTCCAAGCCGCGGAGCACCGGCGCCAGGCGCGGATCATAAAGGCCGTGAGTATCCGACACCAAACCGATCCTTGCAACGGGCCTCGCGTCAGTTGAACTTGATGGTGCTGAAGACATCGGAATTGACGTGTTTGAGAGCCTCGCTGCGCGGAACCACTTTGACCGTCAAAGCCAGCGGAAGGTTGGTGGGCGGCAAGCAAGCATGGTCATTACAGGCCTGATAGTTGAGCGTGCCTTTCAGGTTGTAATCGCCCGGCTTGGCGTCTGCAGCCACCTTCAGCGTGGCTCCCACCAACAGCTTGCCCTGATAAACGGAAATGGGCGTATCGAGAAAGGAGAATTTTTCAGGGTTACCCTTGGGATACGAGATCGAGCCTAGCCTCAGAGGCTCGTCAGTCTGAAGCTTTAGTTCGGTAGGGATCAGATAGTCGAGCGATGGCACGTGGTCATTAATGTGATAACCGGACGCCACCTCCGCCACGACGGCCGCCTTGACAGACGAGCCGGCGTGCGCTCCGTCGCTGTCGAGTACCAGGTGCCCACTCACAACGGGTGTGGATGGAGCCTGAGCCATGGCAAGCGTGCAGGCGAACCCGGCAGCAAGACTGCAACCCAGAATCAAGCTTCGAAACAGGAGCTTCATATTGCGTGCCCTGGTTTCCTTTCCGCACAGCCAAGAGTGGCTGTGCCATGTGCCACGGGCCAACTACGTGGCAGGTTTGGTCTCTTTGCCCTTTGACGCCTGAAACTGCTTGAGCGCGTCACGGGCCATCTGCCGGCTGGTGGAGCAGGCCGTATCCACCTTGCGGCACTGCAGCACGGTGAACTTGCAACCGCACGTGCATTTGGATTGCTCAAGCTGCTTCTTGAAATCCACGAGTTCTGTGGGGCTCAACTTGGAAATGTCAACGCCGGGCACGTCGGGGTTCGCCTCCTCCGGCGTCCCGATATCGATTTCCTGAGGGTCGCCGACGGGGCTGAAGCTTGCCACCTCAACCCCGGGTTTCCCCGACAGCAGTTGCTGGATTTCGCCCTCGAAGACCTCGGCACTTGTAGTGCCGGTGTGCTCGCTGTAAACACGGCCGTCGCGTCCGATCAGAAACGAGGTTGGTAGGCCGCCAATTCCACCATAGCGAGCGGCCACTTGCGAATCTCCCAAGGCTACCGGGTAGTTCAAGTGAAACTGTTGATAAAACTCGTTAACAGCTTCCGGCGTGTCTTCCATCGCAACTCCGACCACCTCAAAGCCCTGGTCCCTGTACTTCTCCTGTAACTGAACGAACCACGGGATCTCGATGCGGCACGGTCCGCACCAGGTGGCCCAGAAGTCGAGAAGCACCACCTTGCCTTTGTAGTCGGCCAAGGCGAGACGGGCGCCATTAATATCCGTGAGGGAAAAGTCGGGCGCTATTGGGTGATTAACCGCAGCCTTCACCTGGCGGGGCGCCGGTGACAGCCAGCGTGCATTAAAAAAGTAGAAGCCCACTGCGAGCGCCACTGCCAGCACGGCCCCAGACGCAACCTGAATCTTCTTCGTCATATCAAACTCTCCGGCGCATCAGCCAGTGGCGATTGCGCACCGCTTGAAGCCGAAACGCAGCGCCGACTGAGCCCCTCTTCGATCATCTTTTCCCCATTCTTATACTTATCGGCCGCCTCGATTCCACAAATGAGACCCTTCGTGCCACCGATCACTAAACTCCGCGGCCCAAAATAGAACTTCTCAGCCTCTCCCCGCCCTAGGTACCGTTACACTGCCCGCGACCGGCCGCTTCCTCACAGTGCTCGCTGCTGGCACCTGGGCCACCGGGACCGCGTCCGGCTGACGCCGCAAGTAAGACCAAAGCCCTCCCGCCACCATCAGCGCCAGGATGGCGATAAACTGTGAGGTGGAAAGCAAGTGGTGAAACACGAAGCCGCGATCCTCATCACCGCGCAGAAACTCCAGGCAAAAGCGCGCCACCGCATAGAGCGTCAGATAAATCAGAAAAATCTCGCCGTCCTTCTTTTTGTGACGGTAACGCCACAGCAAGATGAGACCAATCACCAGCGTGGCCGCTGACTCGTAAAGCTGCGTTGGATGGATCCTGGTGTTGAGCGGCACGCCGGTAACGTCATGGCTGTACGAATTCGTAAAGACCACACCCAGGAAGGAACGGGTGGGCGTTCCGTAATCGCACCCTGCCGAAAAGCAACCGAGCCGCCCCACGCTCTGCGCCAGCGCCACCGCGGGCGCGTAAATGTCAAACATCTTGAGCGCCGGCAGGCGATACGTTCGCACGTACCACACGGCGAAGAACGCGGAGGCAATAAAACCGCCGTAGAATACCCCGCCGGCTTCCAGCGTGTTCCAACTGAAAATCTGCCCCGGATTCTGTCGATAGTCACTCCAATCGCTGATAATCATCAACACTTTGGCCCCGAGCAGGCCGACGAGGATAATCCAGGTGCTGAAGTCAAGCATGCGGTTGCCGTCAAATCCCTCGCGCCGGCCCAGGCGGTCAGCGGTGACAATGGCCGTCAGCAGCGCCAGCGCCAGCAGCAGGCCGTAGGTGGGAAGCTGGAATCCGCCGAATCTGAGAAGAATGGGGTGCAAGGATTACCTCGAAATTTCCCCCGACGGCATTGGCAATAGAGTCCGTGTGAAAACTCGTGGATTCCCGCTCCCCGCTTTCGCGGGGACAAGCTTGGCGGGAATGACGTCGTTCGAGTAGAGCTTCTGGATCCAGCGATGCCATCCCCGCGTAGGCGGGGATATACTCTCTGTTCCACCATCACGAGTTTTCACACAGCCTCAATAGCTCCTCTCTATAGTGTAAACCGGTTCAGAAAAGAGAGGTAACCGGACAACACCGTGAACTTGTTGAAAGCGATCAGAATTCCCAAGGCGATCAATAGAAGGCCGGAGCCCACCTCCACGGCGTGCAGATGCCGGCGAAAGCGCCCGTAAAACTTCAAAAACTGGCTCAGACCGAGGCTGGTGAGCAAGAACGGAATCGCCAAGCCAGCCGAGTATACCGCCAGCAGAAACATGCCTTGGCCCAGCGTATCGCGCGTGGCGGCCAACGCCAGGATTCCGGCCAGAATAGGCCCGATGCAGGGCGTCCAGCCAAAGGCAAAGGCGAATCCTAGAAAGAAGGCGCCGGTGGAGCCGCGCTGCTTCCCCCCGGTCTGAATGCTGGCGCTGCGATAAAGAAAGGGGATTCGAACCAGGCCGGTGAGATGCAACCCGAAAACGATAATGATGATTCCCGCGACAATGTTGAAGAGGGTTCGCCGCGTCAGCAAGAAGTTCCCTACCGCGCTGGCTGAAGCCCCCAGTGCCACGAACACGACTGTGAATCCTATGACGAAAGCGATGGAATTTCCGAAGATGCGGCGCGCCAGCGCAGGATCAACGCTGCCCCGCAGGTCATCCATCGATGTCCCGGAGAGCATCGAGATATAGCCAGGCACCAGCGGCAAGACGCAGGGAGAGAGGAAAGAAACCAACCCAGCCAGAAAAGCCAGACCCACCGCGATATTCTTACCCACCGCGCCGAACCGACCAGCGCCTTGCCTTCCGGCCAGCAGCCGCTCGATTTCGCTCGTGAACACGTCCTCGCCGGTGGTCCCAGTGTGCTCGCCATAGATGCGGCCGTCGCGCCCAATCACAAATGACGTCGGTAGCCCGATAAAGCCCCCGTACTGAGCGGTTAAGGCGTCATTACCCATAGCGACCGGGTAATTCAAATGAAACTGCTGATAGAACTTCTTGACCGCGCCCTCTGAATCTTGCGTTGCCACGCCGATCACCACGAATCCCTGGCTCTGGTACTTCTGCTGCATTTCGACGAACCAGGGAATCTCAATCCGGCACGGACCGCACCACGTGGCCCAGAAATCAAGCAGCACCACCTTACCTTTGTAGTCAGCGAGCGAAACTTTAGCCCCGGTGTTAACGTCGGTGAGCGTAAAGTCCGGCGCTTGGGGATGGGAGTCGATGTTTTGGAGCTGCACCAAGGCTGCGGGAGTAACGGATCGGGTGCTCGCCAGCAAGTGACCGCCAATCGAGAGGCCGAGCAATAGCAAGCACGCGAGTAGAAGTTGCACTCTTTTGGTCATAACGAATTAGGTGGTGGCGATGATCTGTTGGATAAAGCCCGAGCGGTTCGAAATCGGGCTAGTGGCACCCTGTCTGTCACCTTACATGGGGCTTGCAAGATCGATCACGCGCGATGAGCTTGCGATTGCCGACATATCTGTGTAAGCCTCTACGTCTCTATAACATTCCGGCTTCGTTTGCTTCCCCAGATCGACTGGGTACCTTACCTCGGGCTCTGAGAGCACGAAAAATGTTTCCATTCCGCCCTAGTCTCGCAACCGACGTCCCCAGCGCCTCGTTTCTGTGAGCTTCGGCATGTTAGATGCACTGCTCTCCCGCTCTGTACATCGTAATCTTCAATTGCCGGACGGCCGATCCGTCGCACACTGACAATCAGTTACCGTTGGGATCGAGAAAATGGAATCGGCCCGCTCGCGCACCCTGGCTTGGGCTTGTTCCAGGTCTGTAGTGTACACCACCAGCGGACCTCCCCTCTGGATCGGGTCAACGTTGGTGAATCCGCCACCTAAACGCCCAGCATGGAAGCTGGTATAGTCGGGGCCGTAGTCCTCGAACTTCCATCCAAACGCCTGAGTGTAAAAGCGCTTAGTGGCCTTGATATCGGTCGCCAGAAACTCCACGTAGTCGATGCGAAGGTTGTTTTCGGAGTTTGACATGGGTTCCTGCCCAGCTTGCGCCGAGTACCAGAGGAAACATTGCGCAAACCCCTAAAAAGGAATCTCTGATCTACTGCGCCAGTTCCCGACCCTACCGCGGTCATTGATGTCTCAGTGCCACCATGGGATCGGCTTTAGTCGCTCGGCGCGCAGGAATGTAAGTCGCAAACAGGGCTACAACTGTCAGGCCTATCGTGACGCTCGCAAAGGTGACCGCACCGACCGGTTGGAGCCCATAAAGCATCTGGGTCATGAAGTGTGTCAGTAACACAGCAACGGGCGTTCCTATCGCCACGCCGTAGAGTGTCAGGGTGGTGCCTTGCCTCAAGACTGCGAACAGCACGTCGTGCACCTGCGCTCCGAGAGCCATTCGGATGCCAATCTCATGTGTGCGCTGGCTGACAGAATGGGAAATCACACCATAGATACCAATCGCGGCAAGGGCTAAAGCGATGGCAGCGAAAATAACGGTCAGTAACGTGGTGAAGCGCTGCGCCGCGAGGGACGACTGGACCAGTTCGTTCATGGTCTCGAATTCAGAGACCGACACGGCGCGATCTATCGAATGGACCGTACGCTTGACGGATGCAATGATGCTCTCCGGGGCAGATAACGTACGCACTATGACGGTTGCATTAAGCGGCCCATAAGCCTTATAGGCCTCCTCGGGGATTTGTGCCGCTGGAGTGTAGATCGCGCCATCTATGTTCCAACTCTTGCGCCCCGCGGGGCCCCATTGCTCAACGTGATCGACTACTCCGACGATGTCGAGCGGGATGTTGTGTCCCATAGTGATGTGCTGCCCGATAGGGTCCACGTGCGGGAAAAACTTCCGCGCCAGCGCGTCG
>JASHYZ010000612.1 GCA_030042795.1 Terriglobia bacterium
TTCTCTGAGGAAGTCGCCGGCGTTCTTATCGCCGGAGAGTAGGGATTCAACCTCGCGGCGCAACTCGGGGTCGTGAGCGCATGCCCGGTCAAGGAAAGGCGAGCGTTCAGGCTCGTCGCGCTCGCGCGCGGCCTCGAAGAGTTCTTTGACGCGCTCCCAACGCCCGACGTCCATCAGCCGTCATGACGGGAGCGATAGCTGTACACTGCCGCCAACATGTCCCGACAGCCCCCTGAGTATGTCTTGCTTGCCGACGATCCACAGAACTGACGTGAGCCCCGCTTGCCTGGTTACCCAATTCGCAATCCCGTTCTCATTATTGCGTTGTCTGAAGATACTTACAGCCGCCTACTATAACACGAACTCTGAGGTCCCTGACGGCAACTAAAGTCTCGTGGCCGACTGCCGGAACGCATCCAGGCGTTCATGCGCTTTAATTAGTCCCCTCGTAGCAAACGCGCTTTCGCCCCGCCACTCACAGGCGTAACAAGACTGTGTCTACAGCTCAAACCAGCCCGCTCCCGGCCACAACTTGACTATCCATGCGGATTCATCATATCGTAAATAAGCAAGGTATAAAGATAAGAGGGAAATCCGTTATGCCGTGGCGAGTCAACAACGGATCGGCTCTGCCGGTCAATCACTCTACACGCGACGCAGAATCACTGCGGATGGGCCAAACCCTGAAGGACCTCCGGGCCGCCCGGCGCCTCACACAACAGGATCTCGCCAGCCAACTGGGGATCAGCGCCAGCTATCTTTCCCTGCTGGAGAGCAGCAAGCGAAGAACCACAGGAAAAATCCTGCGCGGCCTTTCGGACTATCTCAAGGTGCCCGCCGGATACTTTGTGATTCAATCGATGGAAGTGACGGGCCTCGATCCGCGCCATCAGGAACTGATCCAGGAACTGCAGCGGGAGCTGGTGGGGCCCGCCCTGGGACGCGCCTTCGGCAAAGACCTGAAGAAGCAAAGGCTAGCTACAGAGGCTAGCTACGGAGCGAGGCAGGCCAGCCGCTAGTGGCCTGTCTCAGAAGTTCCGCAGCATAATTCAGACCCGAAGGAGCGGTATAACTCAGCCCGCGGCATAGCGGCTTTTCGCGACTATTGGCGAAGCGCCCCCACCGGCTCCTCAACAGGCGAGCCCTTGCGTTGGCCGGCGCCTGTCGACCCGCCGCCGTTGGCTCCCGCTCGTGAAGTCTTCTGACCGACGGCGCCCAGGAGCGTGTCAAATGCTTCTGAGAACAGCCGCACGCCGTCGTCGACCAGCTTATCCGTAACCTCCTTCATGGAAATTCCGGCGGCGCCGAGCGCGGCCATGCTGCGGGCAGCCTCTTCCACATTCTCTTCCAGGCTCGCGCGCGCCTTGCCGTGGTCGCGGAAAGCCTCAAAAGTATTGGTGGGGATCGTATTCACCGTGTCGGGGCCGATCAGCTCCTCCACATACATCACATCGCGATATTTCGGGTTCTTGGTGCTCGTGCTGGCCCACAGCAACCGCTGGGTGCGTGCGCCTTTGGCCGCGAGGGCTTTCCAGCGCGGCGTGGCGATAATCTCCTGGTACTTTCGGTAGGTGAGGCGCGCATTGGCGATGGCGATTTTGCCCGGGATGCGTTCGAGCAGCGCCTGCTCTGAAGGCGTGGATGCGTTCTTCAGCCTTTGCTCCACCATGGAGTCAATCAGCGTGTCGATGCGGCTGACGAAGAAGCTGGCCACGCTGGCCATGCGATGGAGGTCTCCGCCGCGGGCGGCAAAGTCCTCAAGGCCGGCCATGAAGGCCTCCGCCACCTCCTCGTAGCGCTGCTGGGCGAACAACAGCGTGATGTTGATGTTGATCCCCTCGCCTAGCGCCTGCCGGATGGCCGGCAAGCCCTCGACCGTGCCAGGAATCTTAATCATGATGTTGGGCCGGCCGATGGTTTTCCATAGGCGGCGCGCTTCGTTCAGCGTCTTCTCGGTGTCCCGCGCCAGATAGGGCGACACTTCCATGCTCACGTAGCCGTCGCGTCCGTCCGTCCGGTCGTAAACCACGCGAAGGACGTCCGCCGCGCTTTGAATGTCCCTGATGGCCAGGCGCTCATAGATGGCCATGGCGTCGAGAGCACTGTCGCTTCGAAGCTTTTCGAGATCGGAGGTGTATTCGGCGCCACCCACGATTGCTTTCTCAAAGATGGCGGGATTCGAGGTCATCCCTTTGAGGCCGTCCTCGCCGATCATTCTCTTGAGCTCGCCGCTGGTCACCAGATTACGGCGCAGATAATCGAGCCAGATTGATTGTCCGAACTTCTCGAGGTCTTTCAGAGGATTCATAAATTCGCTCCTTGCTTGTTGGATGAGGTGAACGCAAGTTCAGCCGCAACCCCGGTCCTCGTCGCGAGGATCGTGAGCCCGACCTCACCGTTCATCATTCATCGTTCGTCATTCATCGTTTGTCCTGCCCGTGTCAACCATCTGCGGAACAGAACTTGGCCTCAATGGCTTTCACTTTGGCCAGGCGGCGGGCGTGACGTTCCTCGCCGGAGAAGGTGGCGCCCAGGAATCGGCTGACGAGTTCCTTCGCCAGCTCAGAGCCGATCACGCGCGAGCCCATCACCAGCACGTTCATGTCGTCATGTTCCACGCCCTGGTGGGCGGAGTAAGCGTCATGACAGACGGCGGCGCGAATGCCCGTGATCTTGTTGGCTGCCACCGAAACACCCACACCGCTCCCGCACACCAGAACGCCCCGGTCCGCCCGGCGGTTCCTGATGGCCGTCCCCAGCGCCTCGGCGTAGTCCGGATAGTCGTCGCCGGGAGCCAAGGTGTGCGCTCCCACATCCAGTACCTCATGGCCGAGCCCCTCAATCACTGGGATGAGTTCATGCTTCATCTCGAACCCGGCATGGTCTGAACC
>JASHYZ010000613.1 GCA_030042795.1 Terriglobia bacterium
CTTACCCTGGAATGTTGTTGATAATAAAGGACCGCAAATGAGAAAAGTGGGACAAATGAGACTACCCTGGAATGTATATCAAAACAAATGACTTAACTCGATTTACCCTGGAATATTATTGATAAATATGATGGTTAGCTTATTTTAACAGAGTTGAAAACGTGGGCTTGCACGAAGCCAATCTCCTACTCATCCAGTCGCCCCACTTCGGTCAACTGTCAGCTTTGAACGGTTGAATGCAGCTCCCAACCTCTCCGTGCCCTCTGTGGCCAAAAGCCCCTCAACACTGAGGCAACAGAGTCTCTGTGAACTCCGTGTTAAGAGGCTTCTAGGCACAGAGAGCGCCGAGGACTTCGGTTGGGTTGCGGCCAAAGGCCGCGCTGGGCTACACCCGCTTCGCGGCGCCCATTTCAAGGCAGTGCTGTTACTTGGGCGGCCGGTGGTGCGGTCTGGTGGGGGCGTTGCGCGGTCTGGTGAGGTGGTGAGTGCCATCCCTGGGACTTGGGGCGCGGCTTACTTACCGAATAGGTTGTTTGGGATTGGAGATTCGGATTGGAGATTCGGGATTCAGGATTCGAGATTCGGGATTGGAGGTTTGAAAATTGGGATTGGGGATTGGAGGTTTGGGATTGCAGATTAGATACCCTGGCTAAGTGATTACGGGATTGACATTTGTTTCGGACGGCGGTATATACCTTACCCAGTCGGGTGTTGTAGGTAGGTGTAACTGAAGTTCGCACCTAAGCAGGCCATGTTCCGGGCCTACCGAACCAAAGGGGCATACTCGACCCCTCCGCCGGGACAAATGGTGTCCTTACAAAATCATCCGCCCGTACCGCCCGGAGGAGCGAAACCATGATCTATGGTGGAATCTTTCAAAAAACAGGGTTGTTGTGTTCAGTTGTGGTTTTTGCCGCTTCGTGGGGTTGGGGACAAGCTACAACTTCGCTGCGGGGTACCGTTACTGACGCCAGCGGCGCCGTAGTTCCCGGAGCGACTTTGACTCTGGCGGATGCTTCTACGGGGACCTCGCGCAGCACCGCCAGCGGACAGGACGGAGGCTATCAATTTCCCCAGGTGCCACCGGGAACTTATCGCCTGACGGCCCAAAAGACAGGGTTCAAGGAGTTTGAGAGGCCGAGCATCGAGCTGCTGGTGAACACCCCGGCTACTCTGAACGTAGCCTTGGAAGTGGGCACCAGCACGGTTGCCGTGGAGGTTACGGCGGCAGCGCCCGTTCTGAACACTACCGACGCCACACTTGGCAACGCCTTCAACGCGCTGCAAGTGGCGCAACTGCCCATCGAGTCGCGCAACGTTGTGGACCTGCTCAGCCTTCAGGCCGGCGTGACCTACCTGGGCAACCGTCCCGACTTCGATGTGGACAATGACACCCGAAGCGGAGCCGTGAATGGCGTGCGGAGCGACCAATCGAACGTGACGCTGGACGGCGTGGACGTGAACGATTACGTGAACGGTTATGCCTTCACCTCCGTGTTGCGGATGACGCCGGATTCCCTGGAAGAGTTCAAGCTGACTACCACCAATGCGGACGCTGACCAGGGCCGCTCTGCCGGCGCCGAAGTGAGCTTGGTGACCAAGAGCGGCACGAATAAGCTGCACGGCCTGGCTTACGAATACAATCGCAATACAGCTCTCGCCGCCAACGATTACTTCATCAAGCTATCGCAACTCCAAGCGGGGGAACCAGACCAGGCGCCCAAGCTCATTCGCAATATCTTCGGCGGCAGCATCGGAGGACCCATCAAGAAGGACCGCGCGTTCTTTTTCGCGTCGTACGACGAGCGGCTCGATCGCGAAGGCGAAAGTGTGGTGCGAGAGGTGCCAACGGCGTCTCTGCGCGACGGCTTCATCAAGTACGTGGACGTGAACGGAAACGTTGACACACTGAGTTCGCAGCAGATCACGCAGATGGATCCCCTGCACGAGGGCCCCGATCCTGTGATGGAGAAATACTTTAATACCTACCCCTTGCCGAACGATAATTCGGTGGGCGACGGGCTTAATTTCTCCGGCTACCGTTTCGCCGGCAACGTGGCCAATGATTACCTCACGGCGGTTTCGCGCCTGGACATCCACCTGAACCAGTCCGGCACGCAAGACCTGTTCGTGCGCGGGAACTGGATGGATGACACTCTGCCCACGCCGCCCTTCCTGCCCGGCACGGCCCCGGAGACCAACGTAGCGAATCACAGCAACGGCATGGCGGTAGGCCTGATTTCAAACTTCGGTCCGGCGTTGGTGAACAGCGTCCGTTGGGGCCTTACCCGGCAGAGCGTCTACACAGGAGGCGACACCGATGAACCGTGGAATACGGTGCGCGACCTCGACCAGGCTATTTTCTACTCTCACGGCTTCACCGAGCCGGTTCACAACATCGGGGACGACCTGACCTGGAGCAAGGGGAGGCATACGGTTCAAGGCGGAGCCAGCATCCGGATCCTTCACAATCCGCGAACGAGCTTCGAGAACTCCTTCAGTTCCGGCGTGACCAATGCTTCATGGTTGAACCCCTCGGGCATCGCGGGCACGGGAACGCCTCTGGACCCGGGAGCGAACGGGTACCCGGCAGTGGCGTCATCATTTACCAATGCCTATGACTATCCTCTGGTGGGATTGCTCGGCATGGTGACCCAAGTGAACTCTGTCTATAACTACACCCAATCCGGCAGCGTGCTGGCGCAGGGCGCGCCTACCCAGCGCAATTTCGTGGCTCACACCTACGCCTTTTACGGTCAGGACTCGTGGCGTCTGAAGCCAAGCTTAACCATCAACCTGGGACTGCGCTGGGAGGTGGCTCCGTCGCCCTATGAGGCGAACGGGCTGCAGGTGGTGCCGAACGTCAACTTGGAGCAGTGGTTTAATAATCGTGCGCTCGAGGGGGAAAAGGGTATTCCCTCCAGCAACGACCCTCTGATCAGCTTTACGTTGGGGGGGCCCGCGAACCATGCCGCGCCTATGTATCCCACGGATTACGGCAATTGGGCTCCCCGATTCTCTTTCGCTTACTCGCCGCGGCCTGAGTCAGATTGGCTCCGGAAATTATTGGGAGAAAGCAAGACCTCAATCCGTGGTGGCTTCGGGATAACGTACTACCACTTCGGCGAAATGATTCTCAATACTTTTGATCAGAACGGCGCCTTCGGACTATCGACCACGCTAACCAATCCGGCTTCAATCCAGACTGAGAACTGCGCGCCGAGAATAACCAATCTCAATGTGATTCCGACGAACGGCTGCGGCGGCCCAATCTTCCTGCCGGCGCCTCCCGGCGGTTTCCCCGCCACTCCCCCATCCTCGATCGATACAGGCGGATTCGCTATTGACTGGGGCCTGGACAATACCATGAAGACGCCTTACGTCTACCAGGTGAACTTTACGGTTGAGCGCGAACTCGCCAGCAATCTCCTGCTGCGCGCTTCTTACGTGGGCAGCTTCGCTCACCGGCTGCTTAGCCAGGAGGACCTGGCGCAGCCGCTCAACCTCAAGGACCCGGCAAGCGGAATCACTTACTACCAGGCGGCTTCACGTCTGTCTGAACTCGGCGGCCAGGGGGTTCCGGTTTCCCAGATCACGCCTCAATTGGTGGGTCCCACAGCTACATACTGGATGGACCTTTTCCCCGCCGCCGCGGGAATGGGTTACAACGTTTGCGGCACAACCATCCTGAACTGTTCAGCGCTGCAGACCGTCTATGACACGTTCCTGGGCAATCTGCACAACGAAACCTCGGCGCTCTTCTATCTCGATCTTCCCGGCAACGTCTGCCCGAATGGCTGCAGCCGCCTCGGCCCGTATACGTTTTACAACCAGCAGTTCTCCTCGCTCTACGCCTGGAGGACGGTGGGCAGCTCCAACTACAACGCCATGGAGGTTACACTTTCCAAGCGCTTCAGCAAGAGCTTGCAAGCGGACCTCAACTGGACCTGGTCGCGGTCTATGGACATCTCGTCGGACGCGGAGCGCATCGGCCCGTACGGCGGATTTGACGGCCAAATCGTCAACGCATGGGATCAGAATCAGCTTTATGGCGCTTCGGATTTCAACGCCACGCATCAGGTAAACGCCAACTGGATATGGGAGCTTCCTTTCGGGCGCGGCAGGAAGTATGGTTCCAGCTCATCAGGCTGGATGAATGCCATTTTGGGCGGCTGGCAGTTGGGCGGCATCTTCCGGTGGACGACCGGCTTCCCCTACATCGTGGATAACGGAGCAGAGTTCCCCACAGACTGGCAATTGGAAGGGTTGGCGACCCAGGTAGGACCGCTGCCGAAATCGGGCGTTTACAAGATGGGAGACGGTACCGTGAACATCTTTCAAAATCCGACCACCGCCTTCAATTCCTGGAACTTTACGCTGCCTGGCTACTCAGGCACACGTAACGTGGGCAACGGCGACGGATTCTTCAACATTGACGCCAGCGCTGACAAGACCTGGAAGCTGCCGTGGGGCGAAGGCCACACGCTCCAGTTCCGCGTGGAATCTTTCAACGTGACCAACACGCCTGTCTTTGACCCTCACGTGGGGAGCTACAACGAAATCGATATCCAAAACTCTTTCGGCAACTACACGAACCTGTTGACTCTGCCCCGCGAGTTTCAGCTTGCTCTAAGATATGAGTTCTAGTGTCACGTCTCAGAAGTTCGCAGCATCATTCGGCTCCGAAGGAGCGGCATAACTTAGCCCACGTCGTCAGCCGTGGGGTCAGAAGGCGCCCTTCCTCTCCCCTTCCCCTCTCCCGCCTGCGCGCCCGTGAGAAACGGCGGGTGCCGTGGAGCAGGGGTGACGCACTCATCCTGGGCCGCCGTGATTGTGACGGTGCGTTACGGCCTGCGTGCCGCCGTAGCGACTGGACTGACGATCTCATCACTCACCTCGCAGCTTTAACGCCCTTCGCCGGCCGATTGTACGCTTCTGCCGCGGTCTCCATTGCGAGCGCTAGCCGGCGCAGACGAGGCAGTCCTCGTGAGGAACCCGCCATTATGACCGCTGTTGTTCAAGATCACGTATTCGTTCGAGGACAGGTCCGCTCCCTCGGCCTTGACAGTGCTGAGCGCGTCGTTGCCGGCCATAATCAGCACCATGTGTGCGGCGTCGAGCGGATTCGTGGCGGCAAGAATGAGCGCCTCACGCTCATCGGCGTGGGCCTCGCCGTCAAGCTTAAAGTCGGCCCCCTGATAGTCAAGGCGGAGCTTGCCGGACCAAAGCGCTAGCGCCGAGTTGGCTTCCGGTCGGCCGACAAAGACCACGTCGCGATGGCGCAGCAATTCGTCCGAAACTTCGAAGTCTTTGAACACTAGCACCTGGCTCTGGTAGCGATCAAGAAACCGGCTCTGCAACTGTTCGGCCGCGTAGCGGTTCGCTCCCGCCTCGCGTAAGGTGCCATAGACGATTACAGCAGTGGGTAGCCGGCGCCAGATGTCGTTGGTGAGATAGGCGGGACCGTCGGGAGGATCGATGTCACCGAGGTGCGCGCCGGCCATATCGAGGAATGACTGCGCGGTAACGGTCTTGGTGGTGTTGGCCGCGAAGTAGCCGTTCATCAGCTTGAGGAAGGCGTCGTCGCCCATCCTGACGCGCAGCGAGTCGAGGAACAGGACGCCCTTCGCTTGCTCGCGAAGATAGCGATTCAGCGGGGTGTCGGGCGCCAGTTGCAGACCACGCCAAATGGCGCGTTGTGCGTTCAGCGCCTCTTCGACGTCCTTAGATCCGAGTACGCGCGCGTATGCAGCCGAGCCGGCGACAAACCACGTATCTGCGTCGGAGGCGGGCAGCACCCAGCCTTTCCAAAGCCTGCCCTCGTACGACTTGGCGGGCGGGTCGGGGGGATCCGCAACCTTCGACGGGTCGAGCGATGCCGTCAGGCGGGCCTTCTCATTTTCCTGAATCTCCGCGCGCAAGGTGCTTGAAGGTTCGGCGTCGAACAGATAGTAGCCCGAGGGGTAGAGGCCTTCGTCCTTGGCGAAGTCTCGCGTCTTGTTGGGCAGCCATGCAGTTTGGTTAGGCCGGCCGATTTCAGCCCAAACCATGAGGTGAGACGCCATATCCGCGGTCGTTACCTTGGCATCCATAGTGCTGAGCGCCACTAAAGGGGCGGTGCGGAAAGCCAGAAAGCCGAACTGCTCGTCGATCCGGCCATAGTACTTTCGATAGAGCTCCTGCCATGCGGTATCACGCGGGCCAGCGACATAGGGAATGTAATCGGGATCGCCCTTCGGATCGGGATATTCTTCCAGGCGGACGCTGAGGTCCTTGGCGTTGTTGTCGCCCCAATAGAATCCGGGCGTGTTGCCAAACCATTCGTTCTTGGAGCTACGCCACAGTTTGGTGTGGTGGGTGCCCAAGTCAAAGATGGCGATTTCGTTGGTTTTCGCGTCGCCCATGATCCATTCGTTGGTGTAAAGGCCGTTGTTCTGATCGCTGAGGATGCGCACGACGTCATCGATGTTGTCGCTGTACTGAATGGCCTTGCGGGCTCGAAAAGCCACCGGTGTGCCTCGCGGATTAAACGGCGTCTGATCGATGGTGGTTTCGGTCAGCACCACTCCGGCATCATTCTGATACCAGTCGGTGCCGCTCTCGATGCCGCCAGGATAACTCTGGATCAGCATGCGATGGCCTGAGGCCGGCTTGATGTCCAGCATGACGTTGGTCTGCTCGGCGAGGGTTAGGGGCCACCAGGTAACGTGCCCGATCACCATCTTGCCGTCGCGCGTGGCGGGACCGGTGGCGGCAAAGGCGCTGCAATGGTCGAGTGCGGAATCGCGCTTGCCTCCGGCGTAAGGCGGCGCGTCAAAACTGAGGCCTTCAAGGCCGGTGGGCGTGGTGGAAACAGCGCTTGCGAGCTCACCCATTTCTATGGTGGTGTTGGCCACAACGATGTCCAGCAGGTCGATGCGCCGGTCCAGCCAGCGGGCGCCGGCGTCGGACGCACCCTCGGCGATGCCGCGCATCTCTTCGAGAATTTCGCGGTCGAAGCCTCGCAGGAAGAGCGCGTTGGCCGTGGTGCGATAATCCTCCCAGTGGTCCTTTGAACCCAGCAGTGCTGCGCAGCGCTCGAGGTACTCGGGAATTTCGCGCGCCATCAGGTGGCCGTGCTGATATCCGCGCTCGTACGGCTGGCCTTCGATATGGAGGTAAATCCACCCGGCTGCAGGGTAGCGGTAGGCCGGGCCAAACGTCTGCACCGCGTCTCGCGCCGGCCATTCGTCGCCAGAGGACGCGATCTCGTCCACGCACATGCCTTCGAACCAAGCTTTTCCGCTGAACGATCCGCCGTTTCCGACGGTTAGCAGCACCTGATCTTCGGCGTGGCTTGCAACAAACTGGAGGCTGACACGGGTCCAAGGCTGAGTGCCGCCGACGGATGCCGTGTGTACGTCAAAGGGCATGGAAGCCATGGAGAGCGTAGCGCCGACCGCGATCGGAGAGCGATCCACGTCGCGCACTTCAAGGTCCTCCGTTCGTATCCAGCCACTCAGCTCGTAACGCTTGCCGATGGTGAGGGCCACTGGCGCCAGGAGAACACGAGCGTCCTGAAGGCCCGCACCCGCCGCAGCATCCTGTTCCACACGAAGGGATTTACGCCCCTCATGCAAGACCGTGGAGTCAAGCGTGGCGGAGCCGTGAACCACCGTCCAATCCCGGCCGGGATTCTCAAGCGAAGTCTGGAAGACGGGCGTGGCAGCTTGAGCCAACGTCGCCATGAGAAGGCAGCAGGCAAGACGAAACATGATTTCCTCCCGTAAACTACCGACCAGCCTCCCCTATTTATGGGAGAACGTCAAGTGAGAATCCGCACAGCACAGCGACGCTAACCCACTCCGCGCCCCTCTACCCAGCTCGCGTTGCTACGGGTGCTCTGCCGCCTGATTCCTACCGGGCCTGTCCAATGCGTCGCTGACGCAACCCGCGACAGCGCTACTGGGGTTAAACTAGTGGTTAGGACCATGCGACACCTTTGCCCCGCGCTCCTGCTGATGGGATTGACCATCGCGGGCTATTCCCTGCCCCGCTCGGAGGCCCCTTCCGCGCCTCCGCAACCACCTCGCGATCCGTCGATCCCACGGTCCATTCCGCAGGCCTGGGACGAAGGAACTATCGTTAACCTGCAATTGCCACTGGCTGACCCGAAACACTCGCCGGTGGAAGTTTCCTGGGAGTACTACTACCGCATTCCCCGCCGGCCCATCTACAAGAGCTATCCGGTGTATGCGCCGGGTTCGGAGCCGCCGGGCTACCTCGAATGGCTGAAGCAGCAGGAGCCGGAGGTCATCTGGGGCATCGACCCCCAAGGTGTATCACACGCGCCGCCGCTCGTGACCGAAGCCGACTGGATTCGAGCGGGAGAATTAGTGTTTGACGCTCCCATTGCTTATGACAGCGACCCATGGGGATCGTCGGTAGTTGGGGTGGATGATGTCAGGGATCCGGCTTGGTACGCTGCCATCGAAACGCCCGTGAGCGTCGGCGGAGTGCTGCCTTTTGCCCGCTACGTGATTCGGGTCAAGGACAGGGTGGAGCTTGGCCAGCAATCGTGCGCCATGTGCCATACGCGCGTGATGCCTGACGGAAGCATCGTCAGCGGAGCGCAGGGAAACTTCCCTGTTGACCGCGCCGCTGCGTGGAGGCTGACGGAACTGGCTCAAACCACGGCGAGCCCAAGCCAGTTGCTGGCGCGGGTGCGAACCTTCCTGCGATCATCCTTCGATGCTCCCTGGCTCAAGGCGAGCCTCAGCGCCAGGCTGGATGCAATGTCTCTCGCCGAAGTCGCCGGTGCGCTGCGGTCAATTCCGCCAGGGGTCACGGATCGTGGCGGAAGCAGCTTGTTCAATCCGGTTCAGACGCCCGATTTAATTGACCTGAAGGAGAGGCATTTCCTCGACCACACCGGCCTGGTGCGGCAGAGGTCGATCGGCGACCTGATGAGCTACGCGTCGCTGAGCCAGGACGTGGGATCGCTGGCCCGCTACGGAGGTTTTATCCCCGAGGGCGTAGGGTTTGGAGCTCTTCCGGACCCGATGGAGCACTCCCGATACAGCGATGATCAGCTCTATGCGCTGGCGCTCTACATCTACTCGCTGAAGCCGCCGCCCAATCCCAACAAATTCGATGCGCTCACGGCGCGCGGCCAGGAGGTCTTCCAACGGGAGGGTTGCGCGCGCTGCCATACGCCGCCGCTTTACACCAATAACAAACTCACGCTGGCCCAGGGATTCACGCCTCCGGCGGAAGAGCTCAAGGAGTTTGATATTCTACCGGTCTCGCTCGGTTCAGACCCCAGCCTCGCCCTCTACACGCGGCGCGGTACCGGCTTTTACAAAGTGCCGTCGCTCAAGGGCGTTTGGTATCGCGGCATGTTTCCTCACGACGGCTCCTGTGCAACCTTGGAGGATTGGTTCAATCCGAGTCGCCTGAGGAATGACTACGTTCCCACCGGTTTCAAGGGATACGGTGTTCAGTCACGTCCTGTAACCGGCCATCTTTATGGCTTGAATCTGGGTCCCGAAGACAGAAAGGCGCTCCTCGCTTTTCTGCGAACGCTTTAGAGGGTGTCTGAAGACTCGTGGATTCCCGCTCCCCGCCTTCACAGGGACAAGCGTCGCGAGAATGGCGCCGTTGGGGTGGAGCCCGGAAATCCGGCTGGCGTCACCCCCCCCGCGGAAGTGGGGGTCCAGGGTGGGCGAGGGTCAAGCACGAGTTTTCATACAGATCCTTCAGCCCGCCGTGTAATCGCGATCGGCTTGCACGGCGCGCTCGTATCCTTGTACGCTGATACCTGCCACCCATTATGGGCCGGTAGCTCAATGGTGGAGCACTGCCCTTTTAAGGCAGGGGTTCTGGGTTCGAGTCCCAGCCGGCTCACGACGCGCCCTGGCGCGCCGATCCGCGCTTGATTCCATTGAGGAATTATGCCGAAACCGCCCGACGCCGCGCCGCCTTCCCAACAGCCCAAGCTGTCGTATCGTGACGCGCGCTTCATGGAGAGCCATGAGGCGCGCACCCTGCGAATCGGCGCCGAGTACCTTGAACCACAAGCGAGGCTGAAGAAGGCAGGTGTGCAAAACACCGTCGTCTTTTTCGGCTCGGCGCGCATTCTGCCTCAAGACGTGGCTCAGGCCCGGCTCCGCAGCCTGGAGCAACCTCAACCCGCGCGGCCTGTCTTGGCGCAGGAACTCGAGGAGGCGCGAACGGCCGTGAAAATGTCGCGCTATTACGAGGAGGCGCGCCAACTCGCTCGGCTCATCACAGAATGGTCTCTCTCGCTGAAGCGCGGCAACCACTTTCTGGTGGTGTGCTCAGGCGGAGGGCCGGGCATCATGGAGGCGGCAAATCGCGGAGCCGCGGAGGCAGGCGGCCTCTCCATCGGCTTGAATATCAAGCTCCCCTTCGAGCAAAAGTCAAATCCTTACGTAAGTCCGAGTTTGAATTTTCTCTTCAAGTACTTCTTTATGCGCAAGCTCTGGTTCGCGCAGCCGTCACGGGCGCTGGTGGTTTTCCCCGGCGGTTACGGCACCATGGACGAAATGTGGGAGTTTTTCACGCTGCTTCAAACCCGCAAGATGGGACACCAGGCCTTCATCCTCATTTACGGTTCCGATTACTGGAAGCGCGTCATCAACTTCGACTGGATGGCTGAATGCGGGACGGTCAGCCGCGAGGACCTGCGCTTGGTGAACTTCGTCGATTCCCCGGAAGAAGCGCTGAACATCATCAAGCGCAAGCTGCGCCGCAATCGGTTCATGCGAGCAGCCCTGCGGCATCCATTTCCGTAAGAGCGGTAGGCGGCGGGCGGTAGGCAGTCGGTGGCAAACGGCGTGAAGCCGCACCATCACCAAGAGCTTCGGGTGAATTCTATGTGCCCCTTGTCGGTGTCGATGGTACCTGTCATTCTGTCTTTGCTAACGGTTACCTCGCATTTGTCGAACGCGACGGTACGTCCAGGTTGAGGAAAGGTCTTAAGGGTAAGCTTTTTCCCGGTGAGGGTTCCAGTGACTGGAATTGGGCTGTTTTCGCTAGGTCCTACCCAGCCCGTTACCTTATCGCCGGTCTGCTTCAGCGATGCCTTACCTGTTATTTCGCCTTGGGAAACCGAAATTGTCACCCGCCATTTTCCAGTGACCTCGGCCGCCACCGTCGGAGCGCCCAAAGGCCTCAGCGCCAAGATGCCCAGCAATAGCAGCTTCGGAATCATACGCGTTCCTCCCTGGAGTCTATTACGCAAAGTGCGAAGGAAGGTTAACCGAGGCGCTGCTCCAGAGATGGTAGTGGGTCAGTCTCAATTCTTTCTTTATGTTTTCCCCTGTCATTCCCGCGAAGGCGGGAATCCACATGGGAAAGACGCGCCTTACAGCTTGGATTCCCGCTTGCGCGGGAATGACAGGGAACGAGGTGCTGGAGAGAATTCAAATTGACCCACTACCCCAGAGACGAGGAGCCGAAAGGCTAGTCTCACGTATCTGCTATACTTGTTTGATGGAGGTTCAGTGAGGAAGTCCCCTAAGATCCGCTCTACAACTATCCTAAGCGTGCGCCGTGACAGCAAGTTGGCCATCGCCGGCGACGGCCAGGTGACAATGGGCGAAGGCGTGGTGAAGGCCAAGGCCAAGAAGATTCGGCGGCTTTATAATGACAAGATAGTGGCGGGTTTCGCCGGCAGCACGGCCGACGCCCTCTCGCTTTTTTCCCGCTTCGAGCAGAAACTTGAGGAGTACCACGGCAATCTCAGCCGCGCCGTTGTGGAGCTTGCCAAAGATTGGCGGACGGACCGGGCCTTGCGCCATCTCGAAGCCCTTCTGCTGGTAGCGGATACAAAAAACACTTACCTGGTGAGCGGGAACGGCGACGTGATTGAGCCGGATGACGGAATTGTGGCCATCGGCTCCGGCGGCCCCTACGCTTTGGCGGCAGCTCGCGCCCTTAGCAAGCACACGTCTCTGAGCCCGCGTGAAGTTGTGCAGGAAGCGATGAAAATCGCAGGCGAGATTTGCATCTTCACCAACGACCAGGTGACGATCGAAGAACTTTAGAAGCAGCAGCGAGAAGTCAGAATCAAGAAGCCAGAAGTCAGCAGACAGAAGCTAGAAAGTGGAAACTAGAAGCGAGAAACCAGCGTAGCAGGTCGTAGTAGCAGGTGGGAGTCGGACATTCTGACTTCTGTCTTCTGGCTCCTGTCTTCTATTCTCCGACTCCTGGCTTCTGAGTTCAGGAGGTTATACAGGAGTCGAGGGTTCAGGGTCACGAGTCGGAATCGAGCATTCTGACTTCTGGCTTCTGACTTCTGACTTCTGCTTTTGCAATGGTCTTTTACTTACCCGAAACACTTGACAATGCCTCGGCGCTCGAGGATATGACGCCGCGCCAGACCGTGGCCGAGCTCGATAAATACGTGGTGGGCCAGGCTGACGCCAAGCGAGCCGTGGCTATCGCCTTGCGCAACCGGCTGCGCCGCCAGAAGCTCGCCGAGGAGCTGGCGGAAGAGATCCTGCCGAAAAACATCATCATGATCGGGCCCACCGGCGTAGGCAAGACGGAGATCGCGCGGCGCCTAGCGCGCCTGGCGAATTCCCCCTTCCTCAAGGTCGAGGCCTCGCGGTTCACCGAAGTCGGCTACGTGGGCCGGGATGTCGAGTCGATGATCCGTGACCTCGTGGAAATCTCCATTGACATGGTGCGGGAAGAGAAGGTGAACGAAGTAGCCGAGAAGGCTGAGCAGAACGCCGAAGAGCGTTTGCTTGACCTGCTGCTTCCGCCCCCGACCCCCCCCAGGCCCAAGCCCCCGGGCAATGACGACCAGCCGAGCCTGCCGGGTTCTTCGTCCGGCGCCGAGAACCTGGATCGCACGCGCGAAAAGCTGCGCGCCCAGCTTCGCGAAGGCAAGCTTGACGAGCACCATGTGGAAGTGGATGTTCGCGAGCGAAGTTTCCCGGCCTTTGAAGTGGTTTCCTCGCAGGGCGTCGAGGAAATGGACATCAACATCAAGGACATCCTGCCCGGCCTCTTCGGCCAGCGCACCAAAAAGCGCCGCATGCGCGTGACCGAGGCCATGGATTACCTGATCCAGGAAGAAGAAAACCGGCTGATCGATATGGACCAGGTGACGCGCGCCGCCGTGGAGCGCGTGGAACAGAACGGCATCATTTTTCTCGACGAAATTGACAAGATCGCCGGACGCGAGCGCGGCCACGGGCCCGACGTAAGCCGCGAAGGCGTTCAGCGTGACATTCTGCCCATCGTCGAGGGCACCACGGTGAACACCCGCTATGGAATGGTGCGCACGGACCATATCTTGTTCATTGCCGCCGGGGCGTTTCACGTGTCGAAGCCCTCGGATTTGATTCCTGAGCTGCAAGGCCGCTTTCCCATCCGCGTTGAACTGCAGTCGCTGACCGTGGAGGATTTCATCCGTATTTTGAAGGAGCCCAAAAGCGCGCTGGTGAAGCAGTACACGGCGCTGCTCGAGACCGACGGCATCAAGCTGAGCTTTACGGATGACGCGCTCGAGGAGCTGGCGAAATTCGCCACCACCGTGAACGAGCAAACCGAGAATATCGGCGCCCGCCGCCTGCACACCATTATGGAAAAGCTGCTCGATGAGGTGTCATTCGAGGGACCGGACCTGAAGAAGAAGACTGTGCGGGTGGACGCGGCCTACGTGCAAGAGCGGCTGGCGGACATCGTGAAGAACCAGGATCTGAGCCGGTACATTCTCTAACCTATCAGGCTAGTTAGTACTAAGAACGTTATCCACATGTCATTCCGAGCGCAGCGAGGAATCCAAAGACAGTGGTCAGTGTTAAGTGGCGAGTGGCAAGCAAGAAAGACCAGTCCGTTGGCTAATCACTCACCACTAGCCACTGCCCTTGAGATTCCTCGTCGTCTTCGGCTTCTCGGAATGACAAGATCGATGGAATTTCCCGCAGTTTGCGAGTAACGAGTGACCAGCGGCCGGCAAGCCTTTCCTTGCTTTCGGTTCACGGCCTGGCGCAATAATTTCCTTCCCGTTGTCGAAGACCCGTCCCTAATCGCCGCCCTCAAAACGCTTCTGGCGCTCTCGTGTGTGCTGTTTCTCGCCGCCTGCGCTGCCGAGGCGCCGCCGCGCCCGCCGCGCCTCCAGCGGCCGGCGGCCGTGCGCGATTTATCAGTCCATCAGGCCGGCGCCACCATCGAGCTTCGGTTCACGTTA
>JASHYZ010000614.1 GCA_030042795.1 Terriglobia bacterium
TAAATGGCCTTCGTGATCGTAGAAGCTCACGCCGAACGGCTTGAGGCGAACGTGGACTTCCAGCTCCGCAGTTCGAATCACCCGGTCATCGCCTTGGGTGGTGAAATCCACTGTGGCTTTGGGCCAGTCGGCGAGGGGTTTGACGACGGCCCAGGAGTAATCCGGCCCGAAGGAGTTGCCGGAGGTGATTCGCACGCGCACCAAGTCAGGGGCAAGCACCGAGATATTCACTAGGCCTCGCGGACCGCGAAAGCTGATCTGGTTTCCTTCGGGCGCGCTGGGCGTGACCGCGCCGATTGATTGCCACTCGGCGGCCAGCGGCCTAGCAGCAGCCAGTATGAGCCCAGTCGCTGCCAGGAGCACCGTCACACGGATAGCACTACGAACCTGCCTGAAGTCTCGCATGGCATCTCTCCTGGACACGCGTCTCGCAGACATATTTTGTGCAGGCCAAGATTATAATCTCCTGATGGTAGAGGCCCAACCGGTTTTGTCAATCTGTCGCGCCGACACATCAGACGGGCCGTCCATTCTCGACTGCCTGCGGGCGGCGTTTGAGCCCTATCGAGACCAATACACTCCCCAAGGCTTTAGCGACACCGTATTGACACCCGAGACTCTCGAACAACGCTTCGCTACAATGTTTATTCTCGTTGCCACGAGCGCCTCGGGCGAGATTGTGGGCACTGTCGCCGGCCAGGTTGTGACTCAAGGAGAGGGCCATATTCGCGGCATGGCCGTGCGGCCGGACTGGCAGGGACGCGGCGTGGCCTCAGCTTTACTCGCTGCCATCGAAGCCGAGTTGCGCGGACGCCACTGTTCGCGAATAACGCTCGACACCACCGAGCCTCTCCAGCGTGCGATGCGCTTCTACAAGCGGAACGGGTACCGGCCTTCCGGCCGGGTCACTGACTTTTTCGGAATGCCGCTGTTCGAATACGTGAAGGAGCTGTGAACTTAAAAAGCAAGACAAGCACCACAGAGATCACGGAGCGACACAGAGGCTCTTCTCCGTGTTCTCCGTGCCCTCTGTGGTGAGATTATCTGCGCAAGGCGAGAAAGAACGGAGCTGGGAGGCAAACGGAATGGCTGAAAAGACTGGCTTCCTTATGACCCCCAATGACTTTCGCCGTCACGGAAAGGCGATGGTCGACTGGATCGCCGATTACTATGAGCGCGTGGAATCGATACCCGTGTTGTCGCAGGTGAAGCCGGGCCACATCCGCGAGTCGCTGCCAACTAGCGCTCCGCTTCAGGGGGAGAGCTTCCAAGAAATGATGAACGACGTCGAGAATCTGATTATGCCTGGCGTCACGCATTGGCAGTCGCCCAATTTTTTTGCCTACTTTCCCTCCAACAACTCGTTCCCTTCCATCCTAGGAGAACTCCTGTCAGCAGGCCTCGGCGTGCAAGGCATGCTCTGGGCCACCAGCCCAGCCTGCACCGAGCTTGAAGCGCACATGCTGGATTGGCTCGTCGACATGCTGGGATTGCCGGCGGCATTTCTTTCGAGCAATACCGGCGGCGGCGTTATCCAGGATACGGCTTCAAGTTCTTCGCTGTGTGCTCTGCTTGCGGGCCGGGAGCGCGCCACGCGTTACGCCAGCAACCAGCGCGGCTGCGACGGACGGCTGCTGGCATACGCGTCGTCCCAGGCCCACTCCTCGATTGAAAAGGCAGTGAAGATCGCGGGGCTCGGCCGGGAGAACTTGCGGCTGATCGAAGTGGATGAGCGCTTCGCCATACGTCCCGAGGCCCTGGCAGCGCAGATCCGCGAAGACCGCGCCGAGGGACGCATTCCCTGCTTTGTGTGCGCAACGGTGGGGACCACCTCCTCCAATGCCATCGATCCGGTGCCCACTATCGGCCGCATCTGCCGCGACGAGGGTGTGTGGCTTCATGTGGACGCGGCGATGTCTGGCACCGCGGCTGTTTGTCCCGAGTTTCGCTATATTCAGGACGGTCTAGAATTCGCCGACAGCTACTGTTTCAACCCGCACAAATGGATGTTCACCAACTTCGACTGCGACTGCTTTTATGTGGCCGACCGCAAAGCGCTGATCGGCACGCTGAGCATTCTGCCGGAGTACTTGCGCAATCAGGCCACCGAATCAGGCGCCGTGATCGACTATCGCGACTGGCACATTCCGCTGGGCCGCCGGTTTCGCTCACTGAAGCTCTGGTTCGTGATCCGCCATTACGGCGTTGAGGGCTTGCGTTATCACGTGCGACGTCACGTGGAACTCGCTCAGCGGTTCGCCTCGTGGGTCCGGGAGGACGGGCAATTCGAGCTGGCGGCGCCGGCGCCGCTGAACCTTGTCTGCTTCCGCCATCGGGGCGGCGACGCGATCAATCAGGCATTGTTGGAACGCCTGAACCAGAGCGGGCATCTCTACTTGACGCACACCAAGCTCGACGGCCGTTTCACCTTGCGCTTAAGCGTGGGCCAGACTCACACTGAATTGCGCCACGTGGAACGCGCCTGGAGGCGCATACGCCAAGAGGCCAAGAATCTCGAACAATCCGGCGCTTCGCACGCTTAACGGGTTAGAAAGAACAGTTCGGTTGTCTGTCATTCCGAGCAGAGCGAGGAATCTCGCTCTGTGACTAGGCACTGCGAGATTCCTCGTCGCCTGAGGCTCCTCGGAATGACAGTCTGGATGAGTTGTTAGACAAGCCTCTGCAGGAACTATGCGTGAAGTCGCAGAGCAACTCGATCAACTACCGGCGGTGGATCGATCGCCGGTTTCTTCGCGCCCTCTCGTGGGAGTGGCGCTGGCAAGCTTCTCCGCTCTCCTGCTCGAGCTTAGTCTCACGCGCCTGTTCTCGGTAATCCTCTTCTATCACTTTGCGTTTCTGGCGATCTCAGTCGCACTTTTGGGGCTGGGAGCCGGGGGGGTCTTCGCCTACTTACGGCGTCAGCGGCTGGCTCGCTACCATACGCGCTCGTTGGCCGCCGCTTGCTGCACCGTCAATGCTGCTGTCACGTTTCTTGTGCTCGAGGTTGTTCTTCACATCCCCGTGTCTCTGGAGCTGAGCAGCGCCAATTTCTTCAAGCTGACGGTCATTTATCTTTCCTCGGCTCTTCCGTTCTTCTTTACAGGCCTGCCACTGGCGACGGTTTTTGCGCGCAACTCTCAGCAGGTTCCCATGCTCTACGGCGCTGACCTGGCGGGCGGGGCCGTCGCGTGCCTGGCCGTGGTTCCCCTGCTTGACCTGGTGGGCGGGCCCGGCTCTGTCCTCTTCGCCGCAGTGGCCATGGCGCTCGCCGGCGCCGCCTGGGCGTTCGCGGGCAGAGGCCGCAAACTCGCCTTGACGTTGGCGGCAGCTCTCTTCGCGCTGACTACCGCAAATCGCTTCTGGAGCCTGGTTGACGTTGTGTATGCGAAGGGCGTTCGCGTGGGCAGCGTGGCCCAGGTTGAATTCATCGGCTGGAACGCCATCTCGCGTATCGAAATTGATCGCAAGCCCGACCAGTCCAAGTGGATCGTGATCGACGCGGACGCCAACAGCGCGATCGTCAACGTAAATCCCCTCGCATGGAACGGCGTGTGGCGGAGAAACTTGATGTCAGCGCCACCCGCGGCTGCGAACGTGCTTCGTCCGCAGGGCGACTACGCCATCATTGGGCCGGGAGGCGGTGTGGATGTGCTGCGCGCCGTCGCCAACGGCAGCCCCAGGGTTACCGGCATCGAGATTAACCCCATCATCGCGAACACCATCATGCGCGGACACTACGCGGATTACAGCTATGGCCTCTACCGGCTGCCGCAGGTGCGTATGGTGGTGAGCGACGGACGCTCCTTCATTCGCGGCAGCAAAACTCAATTCGACGTCATTCAGATGACGCTGGTGGATACCTGGGCGTCCACAGCAGCGGGGGCGTTCGCGCTGAGTGAAAGCTACCTTTATACGACCGAGGCCTTCGAGCAATACTTTCAGCATCTCAAGCCGGATGGATTGGTGGCTGTCACTCGTTGGGAATTCAAACAGCCGCGGGAGGCGCTTCGCGTCGCATCGGTCGCGCTCGAAGCTCTGAGACGGACTGGCGTAACGGACCCGTCGCGCAACTTTATTGTGATCTCCGATGGCGCTCTCGACGAGGACGGCCGACCCGTCGTAGTTCTCGCT
>JASHYZ010000615.1 GCA_030042795.1 Terriglobia bacterium
CGCGCAAGCCGCGAGCAGTGCAGCCGGCAGCGACCGCGCAGCGCTCACCACGTAGATGGCGGCGTCACCCCAATGAACGCCGCGGACTGCGCGCTCATATTCGGGCCGGCCCTTCGTGAGCATCTCGCGAAGCACGGGCGGCAGATTTCTCAGATCAGAGTGCGCTTGCATCAAAGCTCCAGCCGCAGCACTCTGCCGCGCGCAGCCTTCAATTCGGCCGGAGGCCCGCCATCCAACTCGTAGCCGTAAGCAAAGAAGGAAGCGCCCCAAAGAAGAATCAGCGCGCCGAGGAACGACCAGATGAGAAGCGTGGCTGAAAGTGCGAAGGGCCCGTAAACTTCCGCGAAGTGGAGCCAGGGCAGGATGGCGGTGAAGATCAGCCGCACCGCCTCAGTGAGAAGCGCGGTGACCACAGCCGCCGGAAACACTCGCCCCACGGGCACGCGATCGTTCGGCAGAAAATAGTAGACGGCGAAATAGATGCCGATCATCAACGGAATGGAGACCGTCTCGAGCGTGGCCCGCGAGAGGGCTGCGGCCACACTGCTGAGCGGCACGTCTTTCGGAGACGACGGCGAGAGGGATTGCATCACGGCGGCGAACGACACCGCTCCGAACGCCATCACGCCCGAGCCCACGGCGAGCATGACCGATACCACCAGATTACCGAGGTAACTCCGGTCACGCCGGATGCCCCAAATCTTGTTGAGCGCCACTTCGAGCGGCAGAAACACGCCGGCGGCAGTCACAAAAAGCAGCAGTGCTGACACCAGTTCCGCCTGGCCGCGCGCTCGCATCACCGCGTTCAGGTTGCGAATTATAAACTCTGCCCCCGCTGGTAGATTAGTGCGCAGAAGCTGCAAAGTCATCAAGTAGGCGTTCTGCCAGCGCAGATAAGAATGAGAGATGGTGACGAGCAGCAATGAAAAAGGAAAAAACGAGAGCAGAGCGTTAGCGGCAATGGAAAACGCGTAGGCGTGCGCGTTGGTCGTCCAAAGGTACGCCACGCTGGCGCGCAGTTGCTTTCTCAACAGCGGATGCGCCGGCGGCGCGTCTCTGGCCGGCTGCATCTCTCGAACGTCCATTTGTTCTCCCCACCCTCCGAACGGCTGGCGCTCACGGCCCTCTTTTGATGTTAGCTGATTGCGGGTGCTGCGCAGAGTCTCATTTCTAGCGCTGGCCCTGCACCGCGCTCGTGGAGGGCCAGACAGAACGCGTTAAGTCGCGTGCAGGGTGTAGGCCTCGTCCTGGGCAGCGCCGCATAAGCGCTAACTTAAGCACATGGAAAAAGGTCTCGCTGTGGGAGATGGCGTACGTTCTTGGATCCGGCCCCGAAAGGGGCCGACGATGAATAGCCGTAGGTGCCAACCTACGGAAAAAAAATCCGCAGCCCGCTTGCGCAATCCCGGAGGGGTTGACGCCCGTGGACGGCAGAATCCGGACGCGATTCCGGCGAACAACGTTACGCTTTCTGAAGATTGTACGACCTCTGCGGGGTTGCTCCTATGTTTTTGTCCGGTTCTCGTTTCCGTAGGTTGGCACCTACGGCTACTCAAGGTGTTGCCCTCCGGGCAACTCACCAAACCGTTAAGTTAGCGCTTATGGGGCAACGCCCCAGACTCGGGCGCTGCCCAGGGCTGCGCTGGTGCGGCCCTTCGGGCTTCAAATGTACAGACTCCGGGGCGCATCATGCGTCAGAGATTAATGCGTTCTGTATAGATCGGCTGGCCCTATGGAAAGTCTTTACTTGCGCCATGGCCGCCACTCCAAGGCTGACGAACAAAAATTAGCCTTCGTCTGTGGCGTGGCTTCTGCGAAACTAGAGGCTGCGACGTGCGAACCGTACGGAACATTCTTCTCTCCATCCTGTTGGCCGCCCTGGCCTTCCTCGCGGCCTGGATTCTAACGGTCAATCTTGACGTCACCTGGCACAGCTTCGGCGGGCAGGAAGTTGCCCGAAGGGCCGCCTTTCGTCTGGGATTTCAGATTGCCACTGCCGCCAGCGCGATTGTGTTTCTGGTGGCTCTCTATCGCTTGGAATTGCGACGACCGCGGACAAAGCCGTAAATTCTGTCATTCCTGACTTACTTCCTCCGGCTGGCGGTACGAACCGCGTGTTTCTCAGCGTACATTTGCGTATCCACAGCGGCAATATCCTGCTCCGGGGATTGGCCAGCGCGATGAGCATAGACGCCGATCGAAAGAGAGATTCCGAGCTGGCGCTGCCGGTCCCATTCCGCCATCTTCTCCCGCACCCGGAGGAGAACGGCGTTGGCCCCGCCCTCATCCGTTTCGGAGAGCACCAGCAGGAATTCGTCGCCGCCGTAACGCACCACAAAGTCCGAGCCTCGCACGCAGGACTTCAGGATATTGGCGGTCTCGGTGAGCACTTCATCTCCCACGGGGTGCCCGTAGCGGTCGTTCACTTCCTTGAAATGGTTGAGGTCGCACATGGCGAGCGTGAGCGGCCTCTGGTTGCGTTCGGCGCGGGCAATCTCGCCTTGCAGCAACTCCGTGAGAAAGCGCCGGTTGAAGACGTGGGTGAGGGAGTCAATCATTCCTTCGGAGCGCTCAGATTCCGCCACTACGCGCTCCTCAAGCGCCAACAAGTTCAACCTGCGCACCTCGAGCTCGCGGCGGACGAGATACAAGACGAGAAGGACGAGCAGGATCAAAACAATGAACAACAGCGAAGGGGGAAACTTGATTTCGATGGCTTCCTGCAGCCAAAAGCTTTTTCGGGCGAAAAGGCTGAAGGCGCCCCAGAGCAAAATCAGCACCGCGAGCACACTGATCCACCGCGTCTGGCGATTGCGGGCTTCAAGGCGCGCAAGCTCCACCTTCAATCGTCCCTGCCAGGTTACCGGGGTTGATGCATTGTCTTTGCGGGATTTCATCGTGCCAACTTCGTTTGCAAGCAATATTCTGGCCGCAAGCCAATTGTGCGGTGGAAGGGCGGCGTTCCAAGGACCTCTTTCAAAACTCGAGTTTGGCAACTGTCGGGCACTGGGCTTCCGCGGGGTAACATCCTTGAATTTACGGACTCCACACCACTGCCGTCATTCCCGCGCAAGCGGGAATCCACGACTTCTCACACAAGCTCCTTCAGTCCCGCCTTTTCGCTACGTTGAAGCAAACCTTCGCTGGCGAAGATGAGCAAAGACAAGGCCTCGCACTCGCAAAGATTTATCTTGCTCGCTATCCACAACTTCGTCAACGACCTCTCGAGACCTTCGTTCTTGAGCGGTCAGAACCTGGAATCTGCATTCTTGGTGGCCTCCAAAGGAATTGGAGGTGTAACTACAGAGAAGCTGGCGTAGCCTCTCTCTATAAATGAAACCCAGGCTGGTGTCCTGTCCCGGAAGCTTGCATGGCATTTCAGCTCGAAGGAGCGGTATAACTTAGCCCGCGGCCGTGGGGTCAGAAGTCGCTCTCCCTCTCCCCATAGGCGTTAAAATAAGGAAGCGTGATGATCCAAGCCTCAAAGCACGGCAGGTTTTCGTTTCCGTGGCGAAATTCGCAAGGCGCGCCAGATAGTTCTCGTGTTGGCCAGCAACCAGGGACCTTGCCCCAGAACAGCCCCGCGAAGGGCCCAAAGGGTCATGCGAAATCGCGACCAAGCGCTAGGCGTGTAGCCTTTCCGTCGGCACCTCGTAACCCCAGGGGGAAAGCGGACCGGAAGGTTGCACCAGCTTCTGCGCCAAGGCGGTCGCCAGCAAACGAGACAACATCCACGAGCGGGCCGTCGGCCCTTGTCGAGAAGGCAGCGTGTCGAAATGCAACCGAGATTTCAGGCGCTTAAAAAACAGCTCGATCTGCCAGCGCAAACGATACCACTGCAGCAATTCGGCAGGCGCGGCTTGGGCAGCGGGCAGAGTGGTCAGGATCCAGATGACTTCACCCCGTCGCGTACGCCCGGCGATGACTCGGGCTGCCACCCAAGCCTGAGCGCGCTCCAAAGGCCAAGGCTTATGGCTCGAACGAAGCCGGAATGTTGCTGATAATAAAGCATTTGCTAATTTATGTTGGGCTTCGGCCCCGGCAGTCCCGGCTGACGTGATGACCGTCGCTAGCAGATGAGTCGGTCGACTATGTCGACTATAAGGATCCGCCTCAGGAGAGGCCAAGGCTGAAATGA
>JASHYZ010000616.1 GCA_030042795.1 Terriglobia bacterium
AGATAGCGACTGTGAAGCCAACGGAGCCATACCACGGCCAGCAAGCGGCCCACTCCCAGAGATGAACTTAGCGCCACCAGCGACAGGTTCGCATGCTCGGCGCTCGTTCGCAACAAATCGGCCGTGAGTTTGCCTGACCAGACAAACATGCAATTCTCACTGTCTGACTCGAAAAACAGCAGCAATCCAAAGAGCCAGATGAGAGGACGATGCAATACCCGAAGCAGGTCCCGAAGGTTCGCACTTGGCTGCGAAGCAGGAGGAAATCGTAGGCACAGAACCGGAATCAGAATGATGGCCGTCGCTGCTGCCAAGGCGCGCAACGCAATCCAAGGAGACAAACTGCCTCCGGCCATAGACATCAGAAGAGGAGCGAAGATTGCTCCGAGACTGAAAGAGAATCCCAGCAGGTTCAACGCGGAGCCGCGAGCGGAAGCGCTCAAGTCAGACACAAGCGCGTTGGTGGCCGTGTTGAGCACGCCGCCGCCCACGCCGTACGTCAGCGCGGCCGCGGCAAGCGCCGGGTAGGTGTGAAGCGATGGGATCATCGCAAGCGTGGCCGCCACGAGGATCAGAGCCGCAACCAAAGCCGGCTTTACGCCGAATCTGTCTAAGAGCGGCCCTACCAGTACCGTAGCGGCCAGAATGCCGGCCAAAGGAAAAGAGCCTAGATGGCCGGCTCGCGCGTAGCTCAACTGAAGCGAGGGCAGCAGCGATCCCATGAGCAGCAAGATCGCTCCGAAGACGAACATGCACGCATAAGTCACCGCAACCAGCGACAGACGGCGAATCGACGTAGTTCGCGGGATTGGCGGTGCGACAGCGTGAGCGCTGGTTCCCTGCGGATCCACAATCTCCTCACCGGAAGGACTCGAACGCCAGCTTGGCAACGCCGAGCAACGCGGCGCGCGTTCCGAGGCGACTGCGCACAATGCGCACTTGCTTCACAGCAAGTGGCTGCGCCCACTGTCTCATGGTTCGCCGCGCTGGACCGATGATGAGGTTGCCAGCGGCCGCCACTCCGCCTCCGATCACAATCACCTCCGGGTTGAGGATGCTAACCAGGTTCGCGAGGGCGAGCCCCAAGTCATGACCGGCTTCTTGCAGAATCTCGCTCGCCACAGCGTCGCCACGTTCCGCCATACGAACCAAATCGCGCACTGTGGCCTCGCGCTGAAACCGAAGGCGTCCGGCCCTCGCCAGTCCTGGCCCCGCGACATGCGTCTCCAAACAACCCCTATCCTGATACTCGGGAATAAACCGGTCGCGAACGGCCATCCAGCCTACGGAGCCGGCCACCTCGCTGTGGCCGCGAAGAAGCCTTCCATCCGTCAGAACTCCAGCGCCGATGCCCGTTCCAATTGCCAGGTAGACAACATCACGACAATTGCGGGCGGCGCCACGCCAAGCTTCCCCCATCACGAAAGCGTTGCGGTCACTCTCCACCAACACGGGGAGATGAAGGCGCTTCTGCAACGTGGTGCGTAGCGGCATTCGGGTCCAGCCGGCAATATTCGGCGCCCAGACGCGGCCGTCAGGATAGGCCAAACCGGGCACGTCCACCGCAACTCCGCAGGAACCAGGTCCGGCTAAGCTGTGAAGGAAGGTGACGACCGCATCGACCACCGAGTGTCCGCCTTCGGGCGGAGTCGGTGTCTCACGATAATGGCTAAGTCTTCCTGAGGGATGCACCCTCGCCCCGGCGATCTTCGTGCCCCCAATGTCAACGGCCAACACAAATCCCGCTTCATCAGAACCAGGCATACCTTTGAGGCCCGAAGGGCTGCCCTAACACAGCCCTGGGCAACGCCCTCATAGGCGCCTATGGGCCTCCAGCCTGGGCTATGTTAGTGTGCCCCGGGGGCACACTCAAACTGTACCCTTAAATGAATCGCGCGACTAGCAGCCTGCTAGTGCGATCGATCGAGTTGCAGCACCAGTATCTGCCCTCTCGCCAAAGTTTGCCGAAAAGAAATCCCCCTCTCGGTTCGCTCGAAGGGAATCCGCTCACCATTGTCGAGGTTCGTGGCCTCGCGCGGCTCCCACGGCAGCCGAACCGAAATACCCGCCTCAATTGCGGATGCGGCGTGATTGAAAATCAGCAGAATCTCACTGGCATCGCTCACCAGTCGCCGCACCTCGATTTGGCTGGAGTCGTTTCCTGAAACCTCCACTTCGGGCGAGACACCGGCGGCATCGGCGAGGGAAAGCAGTAACTGGCTCGTTGAGCCGGTCGGATTTCGTTGATAACCCAAGCCGACAAAAGAGCCCAGAATGATAGCCTTTCCTTTGCCGAAGGAATTCTCAACCATGGCGGCCTCGCCATTCGAGAAACGGCCAAGCACTTTAGCGTCTGAGGATGGTTCAAGGTCCTCTTCGAACGCGGCGCCGGTTGCTTGCGAACCGGGCGCGACACCTGGCAGTTCATCCGATGCCTGCAAAGAAATCTGCGGCTCGTCCACCGGCAGGATTTGTTTCTCTCTCGCGCCGAACACCTCGCTAAGCCCAAAGCCGGGGATCACGTCACTCGCGAAGCCGCGCTCGTCGTTCCAGGCGAGGCGCGCCTCAGCCACTGCGGTGCCGCCGCCTTCCACGTAGCGCTTCAGGCCGACGGCGACTGATCTCGACAGCATGACGGAATAGGGAAGAAAGAGGATTTTATATTGACCGACCCTATCTCCGGCGATGTCGGCGGAGTTAACGAAATCTACCGGAATATGACGCTCCAGAAAAGCGCGGTGCAAGCCCAGCAGAGAGTCGCGCTCCGCATTGCCCAGCTTTGAAAGCGAGGCTTGTGTGCCTCCGACCATATAGGAAAGGCGGTCATAAAAGACGGCCACCTGCGCCGCTGCCGGCTTGGCTTCGAGGAAGCTGGGCACATTTTGACTAAGGATTTGCGCCACTCGCCCGGCACCCCGGGCCCGATCCGTCAAGGTTCCATCAAGATTGGTCAGCCCATAGCCGTTGGACTCAAACCCGGAGCTCATCGGATACCAGGCGTAGACGGCAATCTCCTTGGCCCCGTGCGCCACCGCCTGCCACATCCAATATTCGACATCGTGCGCAGTGACCGGCTCCGGAATCCGCATCCCCGTGGTACCCTGCCCTGCCTGGAGTTCGCCAATCCAGAACGCTTTTCCCGATGACAAGCCGGCCGATCGCTCGAAGTCGAGCGCGGCGGCCAGCATGGGATAAGACCAGGGCTTGGAGGATTCCGAGTGCATCGGATAGAGCGATGTGCCGAAGAAATCGGCGCTTGAAGCCATCTTCCAGTCGTCTGGCTCGCCGTAGCCGTCCATGGGAGATGTAAAGAGCGCCGGCGCCGCCGCGTGACTGGTGATGGGATGGGTCCGATCCGCGCTGCGGACAGCGTCCACTCGCGTCTTAAGATCGCCAGCCAGCTTATCGTCAATAAAGGCACGCCAGTCGAGGTAGTCTGTGTAAGAGAGGATGGTTGGGAACCGAGGCGGCTGGACCTCATCCCAGGTCTCGAACCCGCGATACCAGGCGGTATTGAGCGCCCTGAGCGTCTTGTATTTCAATTTCAACCATTCGCGAAAGCGCGCTTGCGAGTGCGGACAGAAACAGAACTCAGGGTTGGCAAGGTAGGGGAAGTCCGCCCAATTGATCACGTGCGGCTCGCTCCATACGTCCCAACCGTACAGCGCGGGAAATTTATTCGCTTCCCGCGACAGCGCTTCGATGAACCGCACCATCTCAGCGCGCACACCAGCTTGATCGATACAGTAGCCGGGAGCGGCTTGCGAATTGATCACCGCCCCGCTGCGATCAACAAAGCGGCCGTCCGGAAACCGCTGGCCTACCCAGTCCGGAGCGGAATCGGTGTAAATCTGGACGATCACCCGCAGTTTCCGCTGCTCGGCCAAGTGCATCAGCAGATCCAGATCGTCAAAACGGAACTCACCCGGCTTCGGCTCGGCGGTGGCCCAGTCCACCCAGCATTTGACCGTATTGAAACCCACCGACTTGATGCTGTCGAGATCCTTCCCCCAGCGGGCGGCGCTGGTGGAGTCCAACGGCTCGAGCATGGGAGCGCGCGCCTTTCCGCCGGCGTACCAGACCGCCACCGGAAACGGAGCATCTGAGCCCGGGGACTCACCGGCGGCCGCGCCCAGTCCAGCCGGCACCAGTCCAGCCAGCAACAGGAAGAGGCAAGAGAGAAGCACGCTTTTTGACCGGATCGGCCTCGCGCCGCGAGGCAAGCTGGAGAGATCGGAAAAGAGGATCATGGCTTATCGGCTCCGCGCGCGTTGAGTGTATTCCTGAAACACCTGTTCGTTGTGGTCCGCTGGCAGGCCGACATTCGGCGACACAAACGTGAGCGGTCTGGCGCCGCTCTTGACCAGACGCAGCCCGACCTCAGCCACTAGCGACATCGCGATCGAAACTGCGGCTACAGTAGAGCCTGCGGCGAATTTCTCCGGAACGCCTTCGGCGCTCACCAACGCGTCTTCCGGCGGCACGCAGTTATCGATGGCAATGTCAGAGAC
>JASHYZ010000056.1 GCA_030042795.1 Terriglobia bacterium
AGTGGCTTCGAAACAGGTTAAACAAACGACCAGGGTTCACGGTCTTTAGAAGCATTGAGGAGCTTCCGGCCGGCGAGTCGTACGACATCATGACACTGGTGGACTCGCTGTATTATTTCGGGGACCCGATCCGGGGGCTCAAGGATCTCGCGGGGCGGATGCGGCCGTCCGGGATCATGATCATCAGGGTCACGAACCGAACGCCATTACTCAATCTTTATCGAATGCTTTTTCCCGGGAAAATCACCGAGCAGTCCTTTGGTGATCAACTTGTGGCCTTTTCGCACCGGGGCGTCATGGCGGCTTTAAGGCAGTCCGGCCTGGCGGTGGCGTCCTTTCGGTGCTTCGAACGGAAACCTCTCACAGGGCGCGGCCTAGCTGGCTTTGCCTATTACGGCGTGCTGCCGGCTATTTCCGCAGTCACTGGGCTGAAGCTCACACCAGGCCTGACCTACCTCTGCCGCCGGACCGATGTAGTGTCCACCGCGCCCACAAGTGCCTGATTCCCCCGGAAAGGCCCCGACAGAATGAGAACCAATTTACTTCCATTCGCGCCGCCGCTGATCGGCGAAGAGGAAATCGCCGAAGTCGTGGACACGCTCCGCTCAGACTGGATCACCACCGGTCCGAAAGTAAAGCGCTTTGAGGCAGACTTCGCAGAGGCTGTAGGCGCGGAGGCGGCCCTTGCGCTCAACTCGTGCACTGCTGCACTTCATGTGGCGCTGGCAGCGCTAGGGATCGGCGCCGGCGACGCGGTGATCACTACGCCGATGACGTTCTGCTCCGGGGTTCACGTAATCGAACAGGTTGGGGCGCGGCCTGTGCTGGTGGACGTCGAGCCGGATACGCTCAATCTGGATCCCGCCAAGGTGCGAGCAACTGTGGAGCGCCTGCGGCGGTCCGGCGAGGCGCGGCCGAAAGCAATCATGCCCGTTCATCTCTACGGACACCCTTGCGACCTCGACGCCTTCTTTGACATCGCCCGCGAATACAGCCTGGCCATTATCGAAGACGCAGCTCACAGCTTGCCGGCCACGTATCGGGGACGAATGATCGGCTCCAGTTGGGCCGACGGAGTTCCCGTGCTGAGTTGCTTCTCGTTTTACGCCACCAAGAACTTGACTACGGCTGAAGGCGGCATGTTGTGCGGAGATCCCGAACTCATTGAGGAGGCGCGCATTTGGAGTCTGCACGGGATGAGTCGTGACGCCTGGAAGCGTTACAGCGGCGAAGGGTCCTGGTATTACGAAGTGATCCGGCCGGGGTTCAAGTACAACATGACAGACCTGCAGGCTGCGCTTGGTCTACATCAGTTGCGGTGGTTGTGGCGCTTTTACAACCGGCGAAGAGAAATCGCGCAGAGGTATAACGAAGCCTTTGTTGATCTGCCCGCGGTCGAAATTCCGGCGTCGCGATCCGAAGTGGAGCATGCATGGCACATCTACGCCCTTCGTCTCAAAGGTGGCACACTCAGCATTTCACGCAATCAGTTCATCAATGAGTTGAAATCGCGAGGCATCTCGACCTCAGTGCATTTCATTCCTATTCACGTTCATCCTTATTACCGCGACCGTTACCAGTACGAGCCGGAAGACTTTCCAGTCGCCTATGGCGAGTATCAGCGACTGCTCTCGCTGCCCATCTATCCGAGGATGACGGACCGGGACGTCGAAGACGTGATTGAAGCGGTGCTCAACGTCGCTGAAAGATATGCCGCCGAGGACGTTGAGGCACAGGTTCCGGTTGGGGCATGAGAAGCAGCTTTCAAGCTACGACTTGCAGGATGTTTGACGTGCTTGCAGCGGCCTTGGGATTGATGACCCTTTCACCGCTGCTCACGGCGATTGCCGTCGCCATCAAGCTTCAGGACGGCGGTCCGGTGTTCTACTCACAGTGGCGAGTGGGAAGGAATTTCGAACCCTTCCGGCTTCATAAGTTCTGCAGCATGGTGCCGAACGCGGATCGGCTGGGCCCTCTGCTGACGTCCCGAGAGGACCGCCGCCTGACTCGGTTGGGACAGCTTCTCCGGCGATACAAACTCGATGAACTCCCACAGCTAATTAACGTCATCAAGGGAGACATGCAACTGGTTGGAGCGCGGCCCGAGGTGGAACGCTACGTGAGCATGTTTCCGGAGGAATACACCGCTATTCTTATGGACCGGCCGGGCATCACTGATCCGGCCAGCGTGGCATTCCGGCACGAAGAGCAGTTGTTTGGCACGGGCAATCCAGAGCAGGAGTACGTCGGGAAAATTCTACCAGCCAAGTTGAAGATCTCGCGAGAATACGCTCGACGCCGTGATTTTGTGTCTGACCTCATGGTGATCTTCGGCACGGTCTTCAGCATGACGCGCCTGCTGGCCTGGGTGAAAGCAGAGATTGCCAAGGCACCCAGCCCAGAAATTCAAACCTAGACTTGTGGATTCCATTTCGAAGTACTTTCTACAAGCCCAAGGCTGCCATATCGTAGTTTGACGAACTACGCTCCGCATTCTTTCCCTAATCCTGCATTCTCGCTCGTTCTCTTTATCTTGGAGGTCTTATGCGAAAGCCTCATTTCGAATTTTACACAACCGCAAACCAGCGCCTGATCGATGCTGGGGCCGCGGCGCTGGCGTTTTACGTCGCTTATCAGCTCCGCTTTGATGGACGCATACCACCGGACTCGACTCACCAACTGTGGCAACTGCTGCCGGCAGTGGCGACCGGGCAGGTGTTGGTGAACTCGTTGCTGCGTCTGTACCGGCTGGTCTGGAGGTACATCGGTTTGGCGGATGCTTTGATCCTTGCTCGCGGTTACGTCCTCACCTTGGCCGTCCTACTGGGCTTAAGGCTTTGTTTGCCCTCCACTGCGCCGAGCCTCTGCGTTCCAGTGAGCGTGTGCATCTTGTATTTTGTTTTAGCCCTGGCTGGTTCCATTGGCGCGCGCGTCCTAAGGCGACTGCAATACGAAGGCATGCCCACCAAAGCCTGGAACGGGAAGAACCTGCGGCGAGTGCTGCTCGTGGGCGCCGGCCGGGCTGGCGCCATGCTGGCGAAGGAGATCGCGTGCCGTACCGATGTGAAGCCGGTTGGGTTTCTGGACGACGACCTCAACAAGTTCGGGATGGTCAGCAATGGGCTGCGAGTGCTGGGCCCCATCGATGCGCTTGCCTCGGTTGTCGCACGTTATCGGGTGGACGAAGTTATCATCTGCATGGCCAAGGCGCACCGGAATACGCTCAAGAAGATCTGGGCGATCTGTGAGTTGCTTCCCGTCCGGGCCAAAATTGTTCCCTCATTCGAAGAGATCCTTCAGGGCAGGGCTAACATTGCCGCTTATCGTGACGTTGAGATGGCCGACCTTCTTGGGCGCGCGCCTCTCGAGTTGCGTCTCGATGATCCCGAAGTCCTGAGCGCCTACCGCGGCCGCCGCATTTTAATCACGGGCGGTGGGGGATCGATTGGGTCAGAACTGGCTTGCCAATTGGCGGGCCTCGATCCTCAAGAACTCATCGTACTCGACAAGGACGAAAACGGCTTGAATGACACCTGCATTCGCCTGCGCGCTCTGGCCAAGAACGCCAGCGTTTACCCGGTGGTCGCAGACCTGCGGTTCATTTCTCGCTTGCGGGAGGTGTTTTCACGCTTCCGGCCGGAGGTTGTTTTTCACGCCGCGGCGCACAAGCATGTCTACCTCATGGAGATGAACCCGTGTGAGGCCGTGCTGAACAACGTCTTCGGCACCCGAAACGTGATCGAGGAGGGATTGCGCACCGGGATGCGCCGCTTCGTACTGATCTCCACCGACAAAGCGGTGAAGCCAACCTGTGTTATGGGCGCAACGAAACGCTTGTGTGAAATGCTCGTGCAGGTTCAACACGCCCAGCCGCGCTCGTTTTGCTGCGTGCGCTTCGGCAACGTGATTGGCAGCCGCGGCAGCGTGGTGCCTATCTTCCGGAACCAGATCGTGCGGGGTGAGCCCGTCACATTGACTCACCCGGAGGTGGAGCGGTTCCTTATGACCATACCGGAAGCCGTCAGGCTGCTGATTCAGGCTGGAACATTGGGGTGTACCGGCGAGATTTTCCTGCTCGACATGGGCGAACCCGTTCGTATTGTCAGCTTGGCCCGAAA
>JASHYZ010000005.1 GCA_030042795.1 Terriglobia bacterium
GTATTCGCGGCGACCGCATCTCCGCCATCGGCAAGCTCGATGCCTCCCAGGCGCGGCGCGTGATTGATGCCGCTGGTCTGGTGGTAGCGCCGGGGTTCATCGACATGTTGGGCCAGTCCGAAACCTCGCTGCTGATTGACAACCGGTCGCTCAGCAAGCTCTCTCAAGGCATCACAAGCGAAATCACGGGCGAGGGAGGGTCGATTGCGCCCCAGAACGAACTCACCTTGCTTCCGCTCCAACCTTTTCTCGCGCACTACCACCTGAAGGTGGACTGGAACGATCTCGATGGTTACTTCACGCGTCTTGAGCAAGACGGCACGCCGATTAACCTGGGAACCTATGTAGGCGCAGCTCAAGTGCGCGAGGCTGTTCTGGGCGACGTCGACCGCGCGCCCACGCCCGAAGAACTCGACCGGATGAAGGGTTTCGTCGAGCAGGCCATGCGCCAGGGCGCGATGGGTCTCTCGACAGCGCTCATCTACCCGCCTGGCCAATACGCCAAAACTGATGAGATCATCGCGCTCGCGCAGGTGGCGGCGCGGTACGGCGGCATCTATGCCACTCACATGAGGAGCGAAGGCCAGGGCGAGATGGCCGCCCTTGACGAGGCCTTTCGCATCGGGCGCGAGGCGGGCCTGCCGGTTGAGATTTTTCACCTGAAGGTCAGCGGCAAGTCGCGCTGGGGCTCGATGCCCAAGGTGGTCGCGCGCATCGACGCAGAACGCGCCAGTGGTCTGAACGTCGCGGCGGATATGTACCCGTATGTCGCCGGCTCCACGGCCTTGTCTTCGTGCCTGCCGCCCTGGGTGGCTGACGGTGGCCCCGCGAAGCTGCTGGAGCGCTTGCGCGATCCGGCGATTCGCAAGAAGATCAAACTGGAAATGGCTTCCGACCATCCCAACTGGGAAAACCTCTACTACGATAGCGGTGGCGCCGCGGGCGTGGAGATTTCCGGGGTCTTTAATCCCGATCTGAAGAAGTACGATGGCATGAGAGTAGCCGAAATAGCGCGCCTGCGGCACAAAGATCCGCTCGATGCGCTCTTTGATTTCGTGTTGGCCGACAACGCCCAAACCGGTGCGCTTTATTTCATCGCGAGCGAGCAGGACCTGGAATACGGCTTGCGCCAGTCCTGGACGAGCATTGGCCTCGATGCCAACGAATTGTCGCTGGATGGCCCGCTGTTCGAACCCCACACTCACCCGCGCGTGTTCGGCTCGATGCCGCGATTCCTCGGCTACTGGGTGCGCGACCATCACCTTATGCCGCTGGAGCAAGCGGTGCGCAAGATCACCTCACTTCCGGCGGATCGCGAGCACCTCTACGAGCGCGGTTTGCTGCGTCCGGGCTTCTACGCTGACGTCACCGTCTTTGACCCGGCGACCATCAAGGACACCGCCACGTACGAACATCCGGCATCGCTCTCACAAGGAGTTGATTATGTCTTCGTGAATGGCCAGATGGAGTTCGATCACGGCCAATTGACCGCCGCCAAAGCGGGCAGGGTGTTAAGGGGTCCAGGCTGGACCGGAAAGAACGCAGAACTGCCCCAATCGCAGCCATGACGCGCTCGCCGGCCGCTTCCTCCGTAATTTGGAACGAGTCTCAACGAATGGCATAATCTCACCGATGCACATCAAGGTCGTTGGTATCACCTCGAAACCGAACAAGATCGAAGTGCGTGAGATCGTGCCACCCCTCATCGCGTGGCTGCAACGGCGTGATGTTGAAGTGCTCGTTGACGAGGAAACCGCTGCCAGCGTCGCGAGCGGCTTGAAAGGGCTGGCCCGCGACGAACTCGGTTCACGCGTTGACCTTGCTATCGTATTGGGCGGCGACGGCACTTTCCTGGCAACTGCGCGCGCCCTCGAGGGTAGGCTGGTTCCGATTCTGGCCATGAATCTCGGCGGGCTCGGATTCCTCACGGTGGTGACGCGCGACGAACTCTACCCCGCGCTTCAGGCCGTACTCGAAGGCAGTTACAGCACGGAATCGCGCGTTCAGATCGAGGCCGAGGTGGTCCGCCATCAGCAGTGTGCCGCGTCCTTTCTGGCTCTGAACGATGTCGTGCTGAACAAAGCGGCAATCGCCCGCGTGCTCGATTTCGATGTTTGGGTAGGTGGAGTCTTCATCTCCACCTACAAGTCGGACGGGCTCATCGTTTCCACGCCGACGGGCTCCACGGCTTATTCGCTGGCGGCCGGAGGGCCGGTAGTGGCGCCAAGCGTAGGCGCGTTCATCATCACGCCAATCTGCGCTCATACTCTCACCAACCGTCCCATTGTCCTGTCCGATACAACCACCATTGAAGTGGCTGTGAAGAGCGAGGGGGAGCCTGCCTACTTCACAGTGGATGGGCAGGTCGGCATGGAAGTTCACGGCGAAGATCGTGTGCGAATCCGCAAGTCCGCAAAGACCGTCGAGATCGTGCAGCCCTCCAGCAAGAACTACTTTCAAGTCCTGCGTCAGAAGCTGAAGTGGGGCGAGCGGTGACGCAATTTTGGATTTCCGATCTCAGATTTTCGATTTCAGATGCAGGCAAGCGCGGAACCCTACATCAATCCCAACTCGCCTGTCATCAATTCATCCAGACTCTCGCGCCGGCGGATCAGCCACGCCTGATCGCCATCGACAAGAATCTCGGCCGGCCTCGGCCTGCTATTGTAGTTCGAGGCCAGCACGTAGCCATAAGCTCCGGCCCCAAGCACCACCAGCAAATCGCCCGATCTAAGCTCCGGCATTTGACGGTCGCGTGCCAGAAAATCACCCGTTTCACAGAGCGGCCCTACCACGTCAGCAGGCTCCATTGGCCCTTCCTGCCGTGCAACGGACAAAATCTCGTGATAGGAGCCGTAGAGCGCCGGCCGGATGAGGTCATTCATGCCGCCGTCGACTACCACAAATCGCTTGTGCTGATTTTCCTTAATGTAGAGGACACGCATCAGCAGCGCTCCGGCGTCACCTACTACGGAACGGCCGGGTTCGAGGATGGGACGGAAGCCGCTGTTGGAGAAACGCGCCGCAAGCCCCTCAAAGAGCCGCGCAAAAGCAAATGGTTGTTCCCCGCTGTACACCATTCCGAAGCCGCCGCCCAGGTCGATAAATTGCGGGCTGATCCCCTGCGAGCGTAGCTCGCCGGCTAAGGCCAGAACTTCATCGGCGGCGCGCAGAAACGGCTCCACGTCCAGAATCTGTGAACCGATGTGGCAGGCTAACCCGCGCACCTCCAAGTGCGATGACGACGACGCCCGCCGGGAGAGGGCCACAGCCTCGTTTTTCGGCACCCCGAATTTGTGGATCGTACGGCCCGTGGAAATGTAGGGGTGAGTATCCGCTTCTACATCCGGGTTAATGCGAATCGCCACCGGCGCGCGAGCGGCGCCGCGCGACTGAGCCCTGCTCTCGACAAGATCGAGTTCGCCCTCGGACTCGACATTGAGCATCAGAATCCCGGCATCGAGTGCAACATCCACTTCATCGCGCGTCTTGCCGACGCCGGAGAACACGACGCGTTGGGGCGATACCCTGGTGCGTCGCACCCGGGCAAGTTCGCCGCCGGAAACGATGTCAAAGCCGGCGCCATCGCCCGCCAGCAGTTTGAGTATGGCCAGATTGGAGTTAGCTTTGACGGAATAGCAAGCCAGTCCGCCTATGGCTTCGAGCGGCTGCGCCACGCGACGGAAGTTGGTGAGGATGGCAAGCTTGCTGTAGACGTAGGCGGGCGTCCCAAATTGTTCCGCGATCTGCGCGAGCGGAACGCCTTCGCAGCCTAGTTTGTTAAGGTGATACTCAAAGGCGCCCATAGCGCAGCAAAGGTGGATCCGGGTTACTTGGTAACTTTGCCGGCCCGGATGCAGGCTGTGCAGGCCAGAATAGTGCGGGTGGCACCATTGATGACGGCGCGCACGCGGCGCAGGTTGGGCTCCCACCGCCGCTTGGTGACGTTGTGGGCGTGACTGATCCGGTTTCCAAAGTGAGCTGATTTTCCGCAGAGTTCACACGCGCGTGCCATAATTCAAACCCCGGTTGTCTCAATGTGAAGCCACAGTATACCATGAAATTGCGGCTCCGAAGATGAAAGTACAAGCGCATCGCAACCCGGACGTCATCGTTGTCGGCGGCGGAATTGTGGGCAGCTCCATCGCCCTGCGGCTGGCCGAAGCTGGCCTGAGCGTGTCCGTATACGATCGCGGTGAGCCAGGCGCTGAAGCATCCAGCGCAGCCGCCGGGATGATCGCTCCGCAGGGTGAGAAAACCGATTCAGAGGCGTTCTCCGCGCTCTCCTGGGAAAGCCACGGCCTCTATCCGGAATTTGTCGCTGAGATCGAAGGCGTAAGCGGAAAGGACGTCGGCTATCGGCGCGACGGAACTTTGCTGGTGGCTTTGGACGAGCAGCAAGCCTGCGAGTTGGAAAACATTCGCAGCCATCAGCCAGGCGATAGACATCAGCCTTCGCCGGAGACTCCGGGAAATGCCGGCTTTCCCATCGAGCGTCTGACCGCGGCTGATCTCGGCAGGCGCGTGGCAGGCCTGAGCGATCCTGTTCTGGGCGCACAATTCCTGCCCGCCGACCACTGGGTGGATAACGAGCGCCTGACCGGAGCAGTGATCGAGGCTGGCCGCCGCCGGGGAGTGAATTTCTACGCCAGACGAGCAGTGCGAAATCTATGTGTGCGCAACGGCCGGCTCGAAAGCATCGAGGCCGGAGGCGAACGAGTTTACGCAGGCGAGTTCGTGCTGGCGGCGGGATGCTGGTCCGGCGCGCTCGCCGCATCGGCGGGTGTTGAGATTCCAACTCTGCCTTGCCGCGGACAGATGCTGGAGTTTGAGTTGCCGTCGCCGCTTCCGATGGTGGTCCGCGCCGGACATTACTATCTCGTCCCCCGCGCCGACAATCGAGTTGTAGTCGGCACCACGGCGGAGTACGTGGGCTTTGAAAAGGCCGTTACTGCGGATGGGATGCAATCAATCCTTCAGGCGGCTCTCAGGCTTGCGCCGCTGTTGAGCGAGGCGCGTTTTTGCCGCGCATGGGCCGGACTCCGGCCTGACACCGCCGACCATCTGCCGGTGCTCGGACGCTGCGGGATTCAGGGGTTAACGCTCGCCACCGGGCACTTCCGGAACGGTATCCTGCTGGCGCCGGTCACCGCCAGGCTGATCGCCGAAATGATCGTTGCCAACTCTTCGCCGCCAGCGATCGAACCTTTTTGCGCCAGCCGCTTTTCGCTGGAGGCCAAACTTAATTGATCTGGCGGGAGCCTGGAATGTAGGCCACGACAGAGACGCGCACCACTTTCGGGCCTTGAATCCCGTGCGAAACCAGTGACAGAGTCAGATAA
>JASHYZ010000617.1 GCA_030042795.1 Terriglobia bacterium
AAGCGCCACGGCGGCTCTCGACGGCGCTGGATTCGTAACACCGGAATTTCCCATGCCGGCCGAACTGCCCGTCCCACAAAAAGTGTGGAACGCAGTAGGCGCCGCGGGGGCGCATAAGGGCATCGCGGCTGGCCGCGACCCATTCAGCTTTGCGGGACCCTTCGCAGCCCAGCTTGGTCAGCCCGCTCCCGTCCAACCAAAAGAAGCTTTGCGCGGCACACAATCGGAGCCGCCTGCGCCTGGTTCCGCGGCGCCGGCGTCGTCATCGGTCATACAGCCGCCTGGGGTTGCCGCGCCGCCAACGTCGCCCGCCGTCACAGTCCCTCCGCCACCGCCCGTCGCCCTTAAGGCGCTAGGCTATGCGCTGTCAGCGGACGGGAACGCGCAGGCTGTTCTCAGCGGCGGCAATACGCTTTACGTGGTGAACGAAGGCGAGGAATTTGCCGATCGCTTTCGAGTAACCGCCATACGGCCGGAGTATCTTGAAGTGGAAGACGAGCTCACCAACCAGATCATCCGGCTCCCACTGGGCGATTGACGCAGCATCGGCGCCATCGGAGACGGTGGCGGAGGGGAAACGTAACTGCCGCGGAGTAGGGGGATGGATTCTCGCAGCCAAATACTCGTTGCAGCCGCAATCGTCTTGGGCGTGGGCATTGCGGTGGCTTGGGGCTGGCGCCGGTTGGCCCGCTGGAGACAGAAGGACCCGAACGAGATCGAGCGGCTGCGCAGGATGGATGTCAACCGCCGCGGCCGCATCACAACCGCCGAGATCATAGATCTTTTCGAGCCCGAGCTTGCCGGTGCGCCGGCCGCGAACCCCCGGCCTTTGATGGTGATTTACAAATACCAGGTAGCTGGAGTCACCTATGAAGTCTCCCAGGACGTTTCGGCGTTGCCCGCGGCGCTCGCCGCCAGCCGGTCACTGGCCAGCCAGACAGCCTCGATTAAATACGATCCTAAAGCGCCTACCAACTCCATCATCGCCTGCGAAGCGTGGAATGGGATGCAGCCTCCCAATGACGGGCCTCGCAGTTCACCGTGACACGGCTCTGACTTCAGCCCGATGACCTTGGACGAAAAACTCGAGGAACTTCGCCGCCGTCAGGCCCGAGCTGAGGAGGGCGGCGGGGCTCATCGGCGCGCCCGCGAGCACGCTGAGGGTAAGCTTTCCGCGAGGGAGCGTCTCGACCTTCTCTTTGACGAAGGCAGTTTTGAGGAGATCGACAAGCTCGTGGAGCACGATTGTCACGACTTCGGCCTGGAGGAACAACGCATTCCTGGCGACGGCGTGGTCACGGGCTATGGACGCATCAACAGTCGCCTAGCCTATGCTTTCGCGCAGGATTTCACCGTGTTTGGCGGATCGCTGAGCCGGGCAAACGCGGCCAAGATCTGTAAGATTATGGACCTTGCCTTGAAAGTGGGTGCGCCCATCATTGGCCTCAATGACTCCGGAGGCGCGCGCATCCAGGAAGGTGTGGCATCGCTGGCCGGTTATGCCGACATCTTCCTGAGGAACACGCTGGCTTCCGGAGTGGTGCCGCAGATTTCGGCCATCATGGGGCCTTGCGCGGGCGGAGCCGTTTACTCTCCAGCGATCACGGACTTTATTTTGATGGTGAAACGCTCGAGCTACATGTTCGTCACGGGCCCGGAGGTGATCAAGACTGTGATGCATGAGGACGTGAGTAAAGAGCAACTCGGCGGCCCGGAGACCCACAATGCCGTGAGCGGCGTGGCTCACTTCATCGCGGAAGACGATGCCGACTCCCTTGCGCTAATTCGTGATCTGCTTTCCTTCCTGCCGCAGAATAACCGGGAAGATCCGCCGCAAATCGAGTGTAGCGATCCTGTGGACCGGGCTGATGAAGAGCTTGACGAAATCGTGCCCATCGAAAGCGACCGTCCTTACGACATCAAGGACGTGATCCATCGAGTGATGGATGACGGATACTTCCTGGAGGTGCACGAACGCTTCGCACCCAATCTGGTGATCGGTTTCGCACGCCTTGATGGGAGGAGCGTGGGAATCGTCGCCAATCAGCCAGCGGTTCTTGCCGGTTGCCTTGACATTAATGCCTCGGTGAAAGGCGCACGCTTCGTGCGCTTCTGTGATTGCTTCAACGTTCCCCTGATTACCTTCGAGGATGTGCCGGGTTTTCTTCCCGGGACGCAGCAGGAATTTGCGGGCATTATCCGCCACGGGGCGAAGCTGCTCTTTGCTTTCGCCGAAGCCACCGTGCCCAAGATCACCGTGATTACGCGGAAAGCGTACGGCGGAGCCTACTGCGTGATGGCCTCAAAGCACATCCGGACGGACCTCAACTACGCTTACCCGACGGCTGAAATTGCGGTGATGGGCCCTGAAGGCGCGGTAAACATTGTCTACCGGCGGCAACTTGAGACCGCGCCCGACGTGGCGAGAACCAGGCAGGAAAAGGTGGAAGAGTTCCGCGAGCGCTTTGCCAACCCTTACGTGGCGGCGGAGCGCGGGTATATCGATGAGCTGATCCAGCCCCGTCAGACGAGGGCCAAACTCATCGCCGCCCTGCGAATGCTCGCCAACAAGAGCGACCTGAACCCGCCGAAGAAGCACGGCAACATCCCGCTTTGACGACGAGGGTTAAGATGTTCAAGGCGCCTCACGAAGGCCGGCTAGTCTAGCAGACAACCCGAGCGGTGAGAGATTGTGCAATCCGCGGAGCCGCGCGTTGACACGCGTCCGGCTCCGCGACAGTTGGCAGATGAGCACCAGTCAAGCGAGTCCAAGCTAGCTACGGCTTCTTCGGGGCCGCAGGCTTGGCGGCGCTCGCAGCCGGAGCCGCCGCCACCGGGTTCGCCTGATCGTAAAGCTTCACGATCGGCTCCGTGATATCAACGCCCGCGGCAGCATAGAAAACGCTGGCTCCCTGTGCCTGCGACAGGTCCATGACAACTGAGTAGCCATTCTTCTGAGCGTAGTCGCGGATGATGTTCACCATCTTTCCGCCGATCCTGTTCCCAATATCCTGGTTGTCGGCCTGAAAGTCGGACTGGGCGTCTTCCTGTTCGCGCTTGAGCTGGCTTTGCTTTCTGTCCAGCTCACGCCGAAGCCGGTTGACTTCTTCGTCGCTCAGCGTAGGACCCTGCTTTTGCAACTGATCAGTCAATTGAGTGATGGAGTCCTGATCCCGTTGCAATTGCTGCCGCCGGGGCTCGTATTTCTTCTGAAGCTCGTCCATCGCCTGCTTGCCTTCGCCCGTGGCCAGGATGGCCTGTTGAATGCTGATCAGGCCAATTTTCCCGCCGACCCCGGTAGGTGCGGGATCCTGGGCCGAAGCCATCGCTGCGAACGACAGCAGACCAGCGAAAATAGCGTAAATCACAACTCGGTTTTTCATTGAAGCTCCCCTAAACGTGGATACCTTAATTGTAACTCAATTCGTACCTCAGATTGAACTCAATCGAAACGCCCCCTTAAAACTGCCTTGCCACTGTAAATCCGAACATTCCTCTCTGTTCCTTAATCCGAATGGGCGCGAAGTACTGGTACACCTGGTTGTAGGTGGCCTGATTGGGGAACAAAGACATGGGAGGAAGATTCTGCGGCGGGGTAATACTCACGTCATCCATCCGCAGCCAGTTATAACCGTAGTAAAGGCGGAAGGGCGCGTGCACCACCGGCATGAACACTTGCAGCTCCAGACCGGTTGAGCTGCGCGGTCGGAAGTTATCCCTTGCCGCCGGCCTCAAGGCGTTGGGCACCGGAAAATCTGGGAACTGCTCCTTAAGGGTGGTGAGGGCGGTAGGAGCAAATTGAAGCTGCCCTGGCCACAAGATAAACGCACTGCCCATGTCGACAAAGTAAGCGAGTGCGACGGGTCCTGCTATTGGAATGCGGTACTGAAAGTTCCCTAGCAGCTCACTGTCTCCGCCCGGAAATTCGACCGTGTAGTAAGGAAACTGAGTGAAGGAGCCGCAGGTGCCCCCAATCGGCGACCCCGTGCCTCCAATCGAGACAATGGGGTTACCCTTGGCGTCGCGATTGCACACTTGGCCGATGGTTGGGAAAAAACCAACCGGCCCGATCGTATAGGGGCTGAAGCCCCGAATGTCCAGGTCGCCGCCCATGTAGAATCGCGAGAAAGGCGGCGGCACCTTGCCGCCGTAACCTACGATGGTTGATGCCAGAAAATGAAAGCCGATACTATTTCGGCCGTGGTTTACCGGGTGAAAGTACTTGTATTCCAGCAGAGGCCGAATGGTGTTCACGTTGCCGCCGAGCGGGCCGCCCGAAAATTGCAACGTGGCGGCGATTGATTTGCCGCGCGTCGGGTCGAGCGCCGCGTTCAGCGTATTGTAGGTGTAATTCGGAGATATCTGACTCTGCTTGATTCCGGTGAGCTGATTGGGCCCATTGAACTGGCCGAAGTTTAGCGCGCTGTAAAACTCTTGTGAAGCTGCGCTAAAGGTTTGAATGCTGCTATTTGTATATTGATACGTCAACCCGAGATGGCCGAAGCCCCGGCGCAACGGAGTGGCGCCAAATACGCTGAATCCCGTCGAATTCTGCTCGAAGTTCTGAAACAAGGCCGTGGTGAAGGGGTTCTGCTCAATGGCGTTGGGGTTGATGTTTTCCGAGACGGCAAGCTGACGCAACTGGTCGAAGTGATAGTGAGTGTCAAAAATGGTGAAGCCTGCCGTGATGGGCCGGTCAAACACATAGGGCTTTGTGAAGCCGAGCTGATAAATTTTCTGGTAGGTGCCCACCTGCGCTTCAATGCTGAACGTTTCGCCGAGGCCAAAAAGATTATTCGTGGCGTAGTTGATCCCGACGAAATTGCCCGCAATGCCGCTCACGCCGCCCGAGAAGCCAATCGAGTTCTTGCCCTTCTCCTTTAGTTTTAGAAGGATGTCAACGGTGTGGTTCTGGGTGTTCTGGGTGAGATCGTAGCCTTTCTCTTGCTCATCGTTCTTGATGATGTCGAAGTAGCCGAGCTGGTTGATGCGCAAGATGCTGAGATCCCAGAGCGTGGTGCTGAAGAGATTACCCTCATCCAGAAGGATCTCACGCCGGATCACTTTGTCACGCGTTTTGTTGTTTCCTGTGAACTCGATGCGGTGCACAAAATACTGGTCACCCTCGTCAAAATTGAGCGTCAGATTCACCACGTGCCGTCTGCGGTCCGGCTCGAAGTTCGGATCGGCGACGAAATTGATGTAGCCGAATTGTCCGTACAGCTTCTTGTAATTGTCCAGGCTGTTGCGGAACCTTGTCATGTTGAACACTTCCCCTTCTTTGATGGGGAAGCCGGCCACCAGCCGGTCATGCTTAAAGACCTTGTCGCCCCGGATCGCGAAATGGCCCAGCCGATACTGAGGCCCTTCATCAATGGGAATCGTAACGTCCACACGCCGACCCTTACCCCGGCCCAGGAAGAACAAGGCCGCCGGCCGGGTGGTCTCCACCGTCTTGGTCGTGAAATCAAAGGAAGGCAGCGCGTTGATATACCCGTGCTCCGCGTAAAGGTCGTGCACCTGCTGCAGGTCGGCAAGGATCTTATCGTGGTCGTAGGTCTTGTGAAACCAGTAGAACCACGGCGGCAAGCCGGCGGGCTTTGAATACTTCATGGCGCGGACGAGCCTCTCATTGGAGAAGACCGTGTTGCCTTTGAACTGAATGGTTCCCACCTTCACTTTCGGCCCTTCCACCACCGTAAAGACGAGCGCCACAGAGTTCGGCGGAATGTTGCGTGTGCGGTGGCGAACCGTGGCATACTGCCGGCCGTGCGCCGCCAACATTTCCTGCAGTACCACCTCGGCGCGCCGTACTACGACCGGGTCATAAGGCGACTCGATGGAAAGGCCCACCTTTCTCTCGCGAAACTCATCCAGCACATCCGATGTTGTCACCGTGCTGAGGCCTTTGTAATCGATACTCCGGATCACCTTCTTTTCGCGGACAAAGAAGGTCACGATCTTGCCACGCGCGCCGTCGGACACTTCCTCGCGAATGTCGTCAAAAAAGCCC
>JASHYZ010000618.1 GCA_030042795.1 Terriglobia bacterium
GGGACCTGATGGCTGAAAGCTACTGCACTTCATCATTCATCATTCAGAATTCATCGTTCGTATTACTTACTCTTCTCTCAGTGCTGCAATCGGGTCCAGGTTAGCCGCACGCCGGGCGGGGATGAACCCTGCCGCCAATGCGCAGATACCGAGAATCAACACCGCCAGCGCGACGATCGCCGGATCGTGAGCCTTCACACCGTAAAGCTCGGTTGCGAGCAGCCGTCCGCCGGCAAGCGCCACCGGAATGCCGATCGCGAAGCCCAGTGCGACTTGCACGAAAGCACTCCGCAAAACGAGTCCAAGCACGCTTCCGCGGCCGGCGCCAAGCGCCATGCGAATGCCGATTTCATTGGTCCGCCGTGCGACTCCATATGCCGTGACTCCGTAAAGTCCTACGCACGCCAGGATTAGCGCCAGCGCTCCGAACAACTCGGTGAGACGAGCAATCAGCCGTTCCTGATCGAAGTTGCGCGCAACTTGCTCGCCAAAGCTCATCATACTGAGGACGGTGAGATTCGGATCGACGTCCGCGAGTGCCTGCCGGACCGCTGGCTCCAAATTCTCGGGCTTGCCAGCGACATGGAGTTCGATAGCGTTGGCCCATCCGACCAGGGTGCTTCCGGGCGGCGCTTGAAACAAGGGCAAGAAGAAAGTGGCATAAGCGGGGCCACGCGTGTCCTGATATTTCGCATCCTCGACAATCCCGACGATCTCATAGTCGCCGCTGTGACTCGCGTCGCTCATCCCGAAGTGTTGCCCGATGGAGTCCTCGTTGGGAAAGAACCTACGCGCGAACGTCTCACTAATCACGGCAACGCGCGGGGCAGTGGCCGTGTCGCGATCTTCGATAACACGCCCTCGGAGCAACCGCGTGCCGATGGTTTCAAAATAATGGGGACCGACGCGATCCCAGGAGGGCGCGGTCCAGCGATAGTCCGGCGGCTTTCCCTGGATGTACGCTCGATCGTTCCAGTTATTGCCTCCCAAGGGGCTGTAGCCTGACAGGCTGGCGCTCAGGACGCCGGGGACTCGCGACATGGCATCCTCAAGCCGCTGATAAAGGCGGGGAAGCTTATCCGGCGTGTAGCCGGCCAGCTCCGCATTGATGTTCACGATCAGGCGGCCGTCGGTCACAAACCCGAAGTGCTGGTCTTCGAGATTGCGCAGGCTTTGGGTCACCAGGCCCGCTCCGATGAGCAATACCAGGGAGAATGCGACCTGTACGACCACTAGAAGCTTCTGAAGTAAAGAAGACCGGTCTCCCGTGGAACGTCCGGCGCCTCGCAAAGCGTCCGCAGGATCAGATCGTGATCCTGTCCATGCGGGCGCTACCCCGAAGAGGATGCCAGTCGCGAGCGAGAGGAGAAACGCGAACCAGAGTACAGGCAGAGACGGCCGGGCGTTGATGGGGACGTATTGGGCGCCACGGAAGGCAAGCAGTAGTAAGGTACGTGTCCCTTCATAAGCCACGCACAATCCTGCCGCGCCGCCGATAACGGCCATTAGGACGCTTTCGGTGAGCATCTGCCGGACCAGCCGGCGCCGCGGCGCACCCAACGCCAGCCGGAGCGCCGTCTGCACGCGCGTGGCGGCCGCGCGCGACAGCAGCAGCGTGGCGATGTTCGCGCAAGCGATCAGCAAAACGAGAGCCGAAAGTGTTACCAATAGACGCAAGCCGGCTGCGTAGTCCGTTTGCATCTGGTCAACTCCTCCGGGGGCGGGCACGATATGAACGTGCTGTCTCGGAATCTCGCTGCGATCCCGCTCCGGGATCACTTCCGGCCGGCTGTTGAGCCACTCCTGCAGCTCAACCGTCAGCCGGGCTTGCACCTGTGCCGGAGCAACACCCGGCTTCAAACGTCCGATCAGGTAAAGCCACTCGGTCTCGGGGCGGAACATCCAGCTGCGCGCGCGCGCTGCGAGAGGTGCTGAATCCGGGTCGACAGCTAAAGGCAGCCAGAAATCGGGGGGATCGCCGCGGAGGGTGTCGCCGTAAAAACCGGGCGGTGTGACACCCACCACTGTGTACGGCGCAGTGTTGATGGTGAAGGTGGCGCCGATTACCGATGGATCGCCACCGAAGTGAGTTTGCCAAGTGTGATAGTTCATGACGGCGGCGGGCGGAGCGCCAAAAGTGTCGTCGCTGCTAGTGAGCGTGCGCCCGGCAAACGCGCCGACGCCGAACGTCACGAAGTAATTCCCGGATACAAATTCTCCTTTGTAGGGCTCGGCGGCACCAGAAGCACCTCGGCGACGGACGTTCAGATCCGACAGAAACGGTGCGAAGGCGGCAAGCTGGCTGAATTCGGGCGTGTGATCGCGCAGGTCTTCGTACAGGGGATAAGAATAGAGAACAAAACTCCCTCCGTTTTGGGTGCCGCTCATGACGCAGCAATTGTTGTTGTCACCCAGCCGGTAAAGCTGCCCGGGGTTCGCCACCGGCAGCGACTTCAGCATCACTGCGTCCACCAAGGTGAAGATGGCCGTATTGGCGCCAATGCCGAGCGCGAGCGTCAGAATGCAGACGAACGCAAACCCTGGCGATTGGCGGAGCCGGCGGGCGGCATAGCGCAAGTCCTGCCAGAAGGTTTCCAGAAAACCGATGCTGTTCATG
>JASHYZ010000619.1 GCA_030042795.1 Terriglobia bacterium
TCCGGCGTGCGGCTTTGAAAATCCTTTGCCCGTGAAATTCTGTGGCGAGTGCGGGGCAAAAATTCAAAGCAAGCAACGGAAGCGATAATTTGTTGCAAGACTCGTCCAGACTGTCATTCCGAGGAGCCGCCGGCGACGAGGAATCTCGCTCTGAAAGAAACCGAGTGCGAGATTCTCGTTTGTCGACTTCGTCGTGACCCCGCGCTCACAATTTCGAAATCTCGCGGTCTCCCTCGTGTTTGCCGCGCTGTTTCCCGCCGCGCTTTTGGCGCAAGGGCAGGTGCAGGGCACGATCTCGAACGGCACCACCGGCCGCGCCGTGGGGCGCCAGGAGCTCCGGTTGCTCATGCCGCGCGGTGGAATGCAGCAAGTCGCTACGGCCACCGCGGACGCCACCGGCCATTTCGTCTTCAATGCGGAGGGCATTGATCCCAAGGGTTTCTATCTGGTTTCAACGGACTTTGCGGGCGCTACCTACAACGCGCCGGTTGCGTTTGACTCCAGCGGCAACGCCAACGTCAATCTCACCGTTTATGACTCCACGCGCTCGCCTGCAGGATTGCGAATCCCGGCGGCGCGTGTGTTCGTGGGCGCTCTCGCCGGAAACTCCGGCCCCGAACTGCACGTTCAGGAAGAATACGCTATCCAAAACTCCACCAAGCCCCCGCGCGCCTACGCCGCGCCCGACGCCACTTTCCGTTTCAGCGTGCCAGCCGACGCAGGCACCCCCACCGTTTCCGTGGCAGGCTTGATGAACATGTCTCTTCCCCAAACTCCCGAACCGGGGAAAGCGAGCGGCGAGTTCTCCATCCGTTATCCGCTGAAGCCGGGTGTGACTCAGGTGACCATCCAGTACACCAAGGCCTACGACTCGTCAGGCGTCAACATCAAAGACCAGGTTTCCTTACCCGTCGATCAGGCGGAGCTTTACGTCTATCCCTCAACCCTTACCGTTACCGCACCGGGCTTCCAGGCCTCAGGAAGCGACAACATTCACAAGATTCAGGTGTACGGCGCGCCGCAGCTCGCTCGCAACACCATGGCGCTATCCATCGGGCTGAGCGGCGAGGCCGCATCCGGGCCGCCACCCGGGCTCGATCAAGGCTCAGGCCAGGGCAGTGAATCAGCCAGCCAGGGTGAGGGCCAGAGTCAAGACCAGGTGAAGGTGGTTTCCAACTCAATTTCCGATCTTGCCGGTCCCGTGCTGGTCGCCTTCCTGCTCCTGCTTCTTTGGGCGCTCGGAGTACGGGTCGCCAAGGAATGGCCGAGACTGAAGGCGCAAGCCGCTGAGCCCAACCTGTTGCTGAACGCCAAGGTTGAGAAGCTGCTGAATTCGGTGGCTGACCTTGACGAGCTCTTCGCGGCTGGAAAAATCGCAGAGCCAAAGTACTGGAAGGAGCGCCTCGACCTCAAGGCGCGCTTGGTGGCGGAGTTGAAAAAGACGCCTCCTTCGTTGCTCGAATCCTATGCCGCCCGCCAACATCCGCGCTGACGGCGCCCTCGAAGCACGCCACGTTTCAAAGTTTTTTGGTGATCTGCCGGCGCTGCGAGACGTGAGTGTGAAACTCGAACCCGGAGGCGCAGTGTTGCTTTACGGCGCCAACGGCGCCGGCAAGACTACGCTGCTGCGGACGTTGGCGGGCCTCGCACGGCCCAGCGAGGGCGAGGTGTTTTTTGCGGGACGCAGCCTCTCAAGTGATAGCCGGCCCGCCAAAGCGATGATCGGGTTCGTTTCGCACGCCGCGTTTCTTTACGGCGAGTTGACGGGGCGCGAAAACCTGCGATTCTTCGGCCGGCTCTACGGTCTCAGCGATCTCGAGCGCAGGATTGACCGTGCGCTCGACTTGTTCGAGGTGCGCGAGCGCGGCGACGAACCGGCGCGGAACCTCTCGCGCGGCTTGCAGCAACGCATGTCACTGGCCCGCGCGCTGCTGCACGACCCGGCTTTCTTATTGCTTGATGAGCCTTTTACCGGTCTGGACGCCAATTCAGCCCGCAAGCTGGAAGAACTGATTCAGCGGCTGCCCGATCAGGGAAAGGCCCTTGTGTTTTCCACCCACGATTACCGCCAGGGCGCGTCAATCGCGCGCCGTCTTGTCTCGCTTGAGAGGGGTCGCGTGAAGTATGATGGTCCAGTTGAAGGAGGCAGCCAAGAGGCAATAGGCAAGAGCCAATAGGTAAACGGAGAAGAGCCAAGAGCCAATGGGCATTGCCTCTTGGCTTTTGGCTCTTGCCTGTTTTTCAAGGCTGTTGCCTATTGGCCCTTGCCCATTGCCTATTTTCTGATTGGAGGTTTGCCATGCTTTCGTACATTTCGTTGTCACTTGTATTCGCCGCATTGCTGTCGTTGCAGCCTCCCCGTCCTACAACCGGGTCCAAGGCGCTCGTACTGGTGGCCAACAAGGGCGCGCATACGCTGGGTCTGATTGACCCGGCGTCGGGGCGCCAGATCACCACGCTGCCTGAAACCGGCGTGACCGGCCACGAGGTGATTGCTTCTCCGGACGGCAGCCTGGCCTTCGTACCCATCTACGGAAACTCGGGCGTGGGTATGCCCGGCACCGATGGCAGCACGCTTGATGTGTTCAACATCGCTGAACGTCGCCGCATTCACGTTGTCGATTTCGGGCACGGAGTGCGTCCGCACTGCCCCAAGTTCGGGCCCAAGGACGGATTGCTTTACGTCACCACGGAGTTGGATCAAGCGGTGACGATTATTGATCCCCACACCTTCAAGATCGTCGCCAAAGTCCCCACCGGCGCGCCGGAATCGCACATGCTGGCCATCAGCTCCGATGGGACGCGAGGCTACACGGCTAACGTCGGGCCGGGCAGCGTCTCGGTGCTCGACCTGGTAGAACGCAAAACCATAACCGTGATTCCCGTCGCCCACCACGTGCAGCGCATCTCTGTCACTCCCGATGGCCGCTGGGTATTCACTTCGGATACGGAAAAGCCGCGCCTGGCGGTAATCGACGCGGCAAGCAACAAAGTGAACAGTTGGATTACTATGCCCGCCACCGGTTACGGCAGCGCCGTGACGCCGGACGGCAAGTGGCTGCTGATCGCGTTGCCCGACGCGCCAGGTATGGGAGTGGTGGATGTCTCCACCATGGAATTGACGCGCACCGTCTCATTGCCCCCCGCCCCGCAAGAGGTGCTGATCGAGCCCGATGGAAAGACGGCTTACGTCTCTTGCGACAAGAGCCGGCAGGTGGCCGAGGTGAATCTCAGCGACTGGAAAGTGGAGAAACTGATTGACGCCGGGAATAATGCGGACGGGTTAGCGTGGGCCCCGTAAGCCGATTTCTGATTTGCGATTTTCGATTATTGACCACTGCCGATTATCCGTCGCCGTACTCGCGCCGCGACCCGACACGAGAGAACGATTTGCCCGTTGGAATTCGTGCATCTACAATCGAAAATCGGCAATCGCAAATTGAAAATCAAATGATTTCCACCTGGCAATTCTTCACCAGCGACTTGAACTTTTGGGCGTCGGCTTCGCTGCCCACAATGGCGCCGTAGTGCATCGGCACCGCGATCTTCGGGTTGATCGCAGCCGCGGCGTCAGCCGCTTCGTCCGCGGTCATGACGTAGGTGCCGGAGACAGGAAGCAGCGCAATGTCGCACTGGATCGATCT
>JASHYZ010000620.1 GCA_030042795.1 Terriglobia bacterium
TCTTGCGCCGCAGGTAGTCCAGACATACATTGGTGACCACCCGATAGAGCCATGTGGAGAACCGTGATTCAAACCGAAAGTGGCTGAGCGAGCGGTAGACCTTGAGGAACACCTCCTGAAACAAGTCAGAGGCCTCATCCGCCCCGCCCGCCACACGCAACACCAGACGCAATACACCCTGGTCATATTGGCGCACCAAGGCATCAAACGCCGAGCGGTCTCCCGCCTGGGCCTGGCGGATGAGGACACTTTCCTCCGCCCCCGCCCCAGGCGAGCCCTCGGCGGGAATTTTGCCAGCTAACTCCAAACAGGCGCCGTCCATTCGAAGTTATCTTTCTTCTTCTCCTACCCGCTTATTTTGACGTATCTCTATCCAAAAGGTAAGCGGTAGACGGCAAGGGCCAGGTGCTGGGAGGTAGGGTTTCAGCAACCGACCGCTCCCGCTCGATGTCTTGGAGCGTGACCGAAAGCACTGCTGAAGAGGAAGCCATAGTTGTTTGACGTCGAGACAGCTTCAGACTCTATGTGAAAACTCGTGCTCCGTCCTCGCCCGGTGTGGACTCCCGCTCCCCGCGAAAGCGGGGAGCGGGAATCTACAACTTCTCACACACTTCATGGCCGCCATCGATGGCGGATAGCTGCCCTTACATCGCAAAGTCCTTGGCTTGCGGAGAGCCCGATTATAGCGGAATTCGGAGGGGCGCGGTCCGTGTGTGCGCACTTCAGACAACCCGCGCGGGCTGGACGCTTCGTGGCGACCCGCCTTGTGGCTGGTGTGAACGCACCCACTGCGAAACTTTTTCTGCACCCCTTGACTATCTATAATCATTAGTGTAGATAGTCATAGTATGGGTAAACCAAGCGACCTCGTGCAAGGAACTCTCGACTTGCTGATTCTGAAAACCATTGCGCTCGAACCTAAACACGGCTGGGCTATTGCCAAGAGAATTCAACAGATCTCGCGTGACGTGCTTCAGGTTCAGCAAGGCTCTCTCTATCCGGCTCTACATCGCCTGGAACAAAAGGCCTGGATCCGAGCCAAATGGGCAGCAACCGAAACGGGCAGGGAGGCCAAGTTCTATTCGTTGACCGCTGCCGGGCGGAAGCAACTGGAAAAGGAAGCTGCAAATTGGGACCGGCTGTCTTCGGCGATAAACCTCGTGGTGCAGGCGTCGTAGGAGGTGGTGTTATGGCATGGATCGAGAAACTATGGGTTCGGTTAAGGACGTTGTTCCGCCGCGGACGGTTTGTCAGGAAACTCGACCGCGAGATTCTGTTCCATCTTGATGAGCTGATTGCAGAGAACATCGCTGCCGGCTTGAGGCCGGAAGATGCAAAGTACGCTGCGCTGAGAACGTTTGGCAACTCCACGTTGGCGAGGGAAGAGGCACAAGAAACGTGGGGCTGGAGGTGGCTCGAACAAATCGGCCAGGATCTGCGCTACGGATTTCGCGGAATGCGCCGGGATGTGGGTTCCACCATGTTTGCGATTCTCATTGCCGGCCTCGGCATCGGTGGCGCTTCGACGGTGTTCAGCGTGGTCAATACGTTGCTGCTGCGTCCTCTTCCCTTTCGCGATCCTGGACGCTTGGTATGGATTGGCAATGGGGAAAACTATAGCACCCAAGCCGAACAGTATTCTGACCTCCGGGACCAGAACCAGTCGTTTTCTGATCTGGCGGGTTGGTCCGGGTACTACCGCGCGGGCGACCAAGAACTGACAGGAAATGGCGAGCCCGAGCGTCTCACGAGCGTTCCCGTGACCGGAAACTTCTTCGCATTGCTGGGAGTGGAACCCGCGATCGGAAGGTCGTTCACGAGTGAGGAGTGCCAAGGGAAGTATTTTGCCCCGCCTGCCATGCTGCTGAGCTACAGTTTCTGGCGCAGGCGGTTTGCTTCAGACCCCGGCGTGGTAGGCCGGAAGTTGGTCTTGAACAACCAGCCCGTGACGGTGGTGGGCGTGCTGCCTGCGTCCTTCGATTTCGCGAGCGTCTTTGCTCCAGGCACGCCGATCGATATCTTTATTCCCTGGCCGCTGATGGACAAAACAAAACCCCAGGGAAACACGATGTGGATCATCGGAAGGCTGAAGCCCGACGCTACGGCGAAGAGCGCGCAGGCTGAGTTCACCGTCTTGGCGAAACAACTCAACGGGCAACATCCGGAGCGCAATCCGATCAACCCGAAGCTGGTTCCGCTCGAACAGCACGTGAGCGGACAAGTGCGCCCAGCTCTGCTGGTGCTGATGTGCGCGGTTGGCGTGGTGATGTTGATTGTCTGCGCCAATCTCTCTCATCTGCAAATGGCGCGAATGGGAGCGCGGCAAAAGGAAATGGCGATACGAGCGGCGTTAGGAGCTGGGCGTTTTCGGCTGCTGCGTCAGATGCTGACCGAGAGCGTAACTCTCTCTTGTTGTGGCGCTGCCCTAGGCCTCCTTCTCGCCGTGGCGGGTACGCGCGAGTTGGCGCATCTCGATGCGCTTAACCTTCCTCTTTTGGAGAGCGTTCGGGTAGATGGGAGCACGCTGGCCTTCACCTTGTTGGCCGCGGTTGCTGCGGGCGTGCTCTTTGGCCTGGCGCCCGCCCTCCAGGTCCCGGCATACACGCTCCGCGAAGGGCTGCAAGACGTGGGCCGCGAGTTGACTGGCAGCCACCGGCACGGCTGGTTCCGGGACGGACTGGTAGTTTCCGAATTCGCCCTGGCTTGCGTGCTGCTCGTCGGCGCAACGCTGCTCATGCAAAGTTTTTTACATGTCCTGGACGTGAATCTGGGATTTCAACCGGAGCGCGCAGCCGCGCTGAGGATCGACCCGAGTTTTCGGATGTCGAGTCTCGCGCAACAAAACGTATTCATCGACGATGTGCTGCGTCGCGCCCGGTCAGTTCCAGGAATCGCGGCAGCCGGAATAGCCGATGTCCTGCCGATGGACGGGGACCGGTCCTGGCAAGTCCAGGGCCAAGGACAGGCATACGACAGGGAGCACCGCCCGGAGGCGTTTATTCGCGTCGTGACCGACGGTTACTTCGAGGCTCTGAGAATTCCGTTGAAGTCGGGGAGAGAATTCACGGAGAGCGATCGCGCGTCAAGCGAACCCGTGGTGATTGTCAACGAGACTATGGCTCGGACCCTTTGGCCTGGGCAGGACGCGGTGGGACAGATGGTAACGCAGGACGGGGGACGACGAGTGGTGGGCGTGGTTGGCGATGTCCATCACGGAGGACCCGAGAGATCGGGTGGGTTAGAAATGTATCTGCCGATGCGCCAAAAACGGGACTACCCGGCGATGAGGCTTGTGGTGCGGACCGCACTTCCACCAGACAGCCTGGCGGCAAGTATCCGGGCGGCGCTACGGCCAATCGATCCGAATCTCCCCGTCACGGAGTTTCAAACGCTACAAGATTTGGTGGATAAGGCCGTGTCACCGCGGCGTTTTCTAGCAATGCTACTCGCGGGGTTTGCCGGGTTCGCGCTGTTGCTGGCTTCGCTCGGGATTTACGCGCTGATTTCTTATTCGGTGAATCAGCGCACAAGAGAGATTGGTATCTGCATGGCCCTGGGAGCGAGCGCAGCTCTGGTGCGGCGAGAAGTACTTATGAAAACGCTGCGGCTGGCTCTCAGCGGTGTGGCACTAGGAACGCTCGTTTCGTTAGCGTTGACCAGGTGGCTGGAGTCCCTGCTGTTTGGTACAACTCCAACAGATCCTGTAGCGTTCTTGGGCGTGATCTTGCTTCTTTGCGCGGAAGCGTTGCTTGCGGGTTACATTCCGGCGCGACGAGCCTCACGTATTGACCCGATGATTGCCCTGAGAATTGGCTGAGCTCAAATTCCCGCCAATCTGCCATGGCCCTTGCCAAGTCAAGTAAGGATGGAACGGCAACGGGAGCAAAAGCGCGGTGCTGAAAGCGGCGCGCGTTCGGAAGGTGCTGCTGGTCGGCCCTTTCAGCTTATCCGATGCCGCTAACGATGGTTGGAGCGCTGGGATCTGAGCATGAAGGGGAGGCTCTATAGAGTGATCAGTGAGAAGCTCGGCGCAGTGAGAATCTTACCCTTCCACCACGCCGAGCTTCCGAAGAACGTTGAGGTTAATGGCTCGGGGGAGTCGCGTTGGTGCCGCTACCCTCAGCATGCTTGATGGCGGCGTTCTCGCGCTCTGTTTCCTGCTTGAGTTGATTGGCTTCGGCTCCCGTCAACGGGCCCTTGGCTTTATCCTGCTGCTCGGTTGCCTGGATTGTTTTCTCGCCTTTCTCCAGTTTGGTCGCTTCCGTCTTGTTGAGCTTGCCGCTCTGGATGCCCTGACGAATTTGCATCTGTTGCTGGCGCTGCACACTGCCGAGGCGGGCCGCCGGTCCCCGCTGGGCAAGCGCAGGACCTGGCAGAGCTAGAGCAAGTATGAATGCTGCCATCACGGAAGATCCCGTGATGAGTCGAATGATTGAACTGGGCACTTTCGTTTCCTCCATATCGTCCTTGCCGTTGGCAGGACGCTTCGGCAGGCCCCAAGCCCTCCACTTGCTCAAACACCGGTGACCACAGAAAGTTGCGCCCTCCGGGGAAAGACAGAGGTTGAGTTTATGGCGCGAGACGGGGAGTCGCAACCATCGCGTCGATCAGGCTGGCCGACGCAGAGTTAAACTCTGCAGCTCCGCCTCCGGCTCGATCTGCGCTACCTTGGATCATCCGGTGGGCGTAACCTGTCATTCCGAGTGCCCCCGTGCTGTTCGGCGCCGCGAGAAATCTCGCTCTGGTTCCCCGAGCACATTCTGTTGACAGAATACTCCTCCAAGTGCATAATGAATCTGTGAAATGGGAGGTGGAGTTCACCGACGAGTTCAGCGAGTGGTGGCTGACGCTGACGGAAAGCCAACAAGACGATCTGGCCAGGTCGGTGGGACTGTTGGAGGTATTGGGTCCGGCACTAGGCTTTCCGCACAGTAGCAAGGTCAACGGCTCGCGCTACCCCCAGATGCGCGAACTGCGAACACAGAGCGGCGGACGGCCACTTCGAACGCTCTATGCCTTTGATCCGTTGCGCACCGCCATCCTCCTGATTGGCGGGGACAAGACAGGGGACGGCCGGTGGTATGAAAAGTTCGTTCTCGTTGCGGACCGCCTGTACGAGACGCACCTGGAGGAGCTTCGGAAGGAGGGAAAACTCTAATGCCCACACGAAAGTTTCAGGAGTTGCTGGATGAGATGCCCGCCGCGCGGCGGAAGAAGATTGCACGGCGCGTTGAGGAAGCTCTGGCTGCTATGCCGCTTGAGGAACTGCGCCGGGCGCGGCAAATGACCCAGGTGGAGATCGCCCAAATGCTCGGAGTAAACCAGGGAGAGGTGTCGAAGATCGAACATCGCACGGACGTTTACCTGAGCACTCTGGCCAGCTACGTGGAAGCTCTTGGGGGGCGCTTGGAAATCCGCGCGGTTTTTCCTGACCGTGAGATGCGCATTAGCCAGTTTGAGGGCTTGGCGAAGTAGGGTTGAGAATCAAGAAGCCCCTAGATTATCGCAGAGCTAGTCGCTCTGCGCCGGCCGGCCCTTCGGGACATCGGTCGCGGTAGACCCGTAGGCGGCATGCCGGGCTAAAGCCGGCTAAAGCCCGGCGCTACGTCACGCGCGCCACAAATCAAATTTTTCAGATCAGTGGCGCGTTACCTTAGGGTGAACACATGACGGTCTGCGGTCAGCGGATGGTCTCAATTTCAATCGGAAGTTTGAGCCTGCGCCAAGACCGATCGGCAGTAAGGGCGCGGATTCCGCGCTCCTGCGCCAGCGCCAGACAGGCGCGATCCCCTAGCGACAACCCTTCCGCTTGCGTAGCAGGCACGAGTGCCGCGGCGATTGCTGCCTGCTGAGTCGAAAAAGAAACCAGCTCGATGGGTGTGGTAAGAAGCTTTTCCGCCAGCAGTGCCACGTCTTGACCGGCGCGAGCAAAGCGGCCGAGTACCTCGGAGAAGTTCACTGTGGACATACACGCTTCGCTCAGCAGCTCGCCAATCCGCTCGTGTCCGCGTTCGCGCAGTAGAAAGGCGAGCAGCGCGGAAGCATCCAGTGCGATCACGGTCTCGTTTCCTTACGGGCCCTCCTCGCTTCCCGCCGGCGTTCCTTAATCAGTTCATCGGTGAGCCGCGGCGGTTTGCCTTTGAAGAGTCCCGCGATGAAATCCTGCAACGCTTCCGGTTGAAAAGCACTGCTGCTCTCTTCTTTCACAGCCTCTGCAAGAATACTGCGGACTTCGGCTTCCATGCTATGGCCCTTGCGAGCCGCCCGAAGGCGCAATCCCCTCCTCACCGGTTC
>JASHYZ010000621.1 GCA_030042795.1 Terriglobia bacterium
GAGGCCACGCGACGCCGCCAAATTAGAACAGTACCTCCCCGGAGACAGAATTCTGGGACCGATTTCTGTATTCTCCTGAAAGCAAGTGACTCGGCGTCTTGATCCATTTTTCTCCAAAATGTAAAGATCCTTTACACTTTTGCGTTTTGAATCTGCCTCCTAAGTCCTTTAGAATTGACGCTGGTTTAGCGCTAAGAAAAGGCTGGTACCGGATCACCCCGTCCTTCGAATGGACCATCAGGTCCACGAGTCAAGCCTTCTCGAAGTAGTCCGAAATCGCCGCCACCAACCCAGGAATCGTTGATTCAGGGGCTTCCAACACCACCTCGAAGCCTAACTGCCGCACAGTCTCCGAGGTGATAGGCCCAATCGACGCCGCCTTCACGCCGTTTACGGACATCACTTGACGCTCGCGAAGCAGGCGGGCAAAGTTCTGTGCAGTAGACGAGCTTGTGAAGGTGACGAGTTCGGGCGGAGGCGTGAGCAGACGGGCGAATTCGTCCGCCGTGAGACTGGGGAGCGTGGTCTCATAAGCCTCCACGACTTCAACCCTCGCACCACTCTCGCGCAGGACGCGAGGCACCAGGTCGCGAGCCACTTTCGCCCGCGGAATCAGGAAGGCCTTGCCGTACAGGTCGCATCCGTCGAGGGCTTGCAGCAGCCCTTCAGCACGATAGGCCGCAGGCACGAAGTCCACACGCACCCCGTGTCGCGCCAATTCGGCCGCGGTCGCGGGGCCGATCGCCCCCACCTGAAGGTTCGCCAGCTCGGCGGCGGTCTTGCCACAAGCTTTGAGGCGCTCCATCAGTTTCTTCACGCCGTTGACGGAGGTGAGGATGAGGTAATCGAACTGATCGAGTGAGGTCAGTGCGCGGTCGAGAGGTTCCCACGAATCCGGGTCGCGAATCTCAATGGTGGGAATCTCAACAACCGAGGCGCCGAGCTCTTCAAGCGGGCGGCGCAAGGCGCTGCTTTGTTCGCGGGCCCGCGTCACCGCAATGCGTCTCCCAGTCAGCGACCGGGCCATCAAGCCGCCTCCAGAATTTCGCGAGCGCCTTGCACCAGCAGGTCTTCAGCCAACGCCCATCCCACCGCGTCAGGATCAGAACTCGGACCGGAGGCCTGGGCCCGAATCAGCCTGCTGCCGTCGGGTCGAGCGACGACTCCGATGATTTCGAGACGCCCGCCGGCCGCAGAGGCATGTGCGGCGATGGGAACTGCACAGCCACCGCCGAGACGGCGCAGCGTGGCGCGTTCCGCTCGAACGGTGGCATGCGCGACGGGATCATCGAGTGCTTTCACGGCCTCTGCCAACAGTTTGTCATTTTCCCGCGTCTCAATGGCGAGCGCTCCCTGTCCAACAGCGGGGCAGAGTTTTCCTGGAGGAAAGCAGTGCGTGATTCTCGATAGGAAACCGAGCCTCATAAGCCCTGCCGCCGCCATCACCAAGGCGTCACACTCACCACATTCGAGCTTGCGCAGTCGCGTGTCTACGTTGCCCCGAATGGGGACGATCTCGATATCTTCGCGGAGGTAGCGCAACTGCGACTGCCGGCGCGGGGAACTGGTGCTAAGACGACCGCCCGGCGGCAAGGCGCTGAAACTTGCGCCATCGCGGGAAACATAAGCATCGTGAGGGTCTTCGCGCGCAGGAACTGCAGCAACCACCAGTCCCGGCGGCTGTTCGGTGGGCAGATCTTTGAAGCTGTGCACGGCCACGTCGATGGTCCGGGCGGCAAGCGCTTCCTCAATCTCTTTGACGAATAGGCCCTTCACGCCGGAGCTCTCGAGCGAGACTCGGGCCAATCGGTCGCCACTCGTGCGGATAACGCGAACTTGAACGTCGTGGCCGGCCGCCGCGAGGCGCTCTTGGACCCAGTTCGCCTGCCAAAGGGCCAATGTACTGCCTCGCGAGCCAATTACGATTCTCATGGGTTGGCCGGACTTTGATCTGCTAACGACCAGCGCTGCAGCAACGGTCTGCGACCCCCGTCTCGACACATCGCCTGCTGAGTAACGGCTTAAGCGCTCCCTTGCAAGGCAGCGCTCTGAGCGCTACAACAAAGGCGTTGCCCAGCCACGCTTCGGTCACTCATTCACGCCAAAGATGCGGCGGACCATCTGAACAAGCGTACGGTGCTCAGGGTTTCCGGCGCCGCTCTTCATCTCGGTCAGCGGCCCGTGAAGGATCTTGCTCAACATGCCGCGCGTCAGCGCCTCCACTGCCTCTAACTGTTCGGCATTCAAGTTGGCTAACCGGCCGCGAAAGCGCTCCACCTCAGCGGCCCGGATACTCTCGAGGCGTTGTTCCAGGGCGACAATCGTGGGAGCCAACTCTTTAGCCGCCAAACGCCGCAGCGTGCGCTCCACTTCCTCTTCGACAATCTCCTCAGCCCACACAGCTTCACGCTCGCGTTGCTTGCGATTTGCAGCCACCACTTGTTCCAGGTCGTCGATGTCATAGACGAAGGCGTTACCGAGCTCGTTGACGGCGGGGTCAATGTCCCGGGGCACCGCGATGTCAACGAAGAACATAGGCCGCTGCTTGCGGGCATCCAGCAAATGCTCAACCTGCTCACGCGTGACAAGAAAGCCGGGGGAATCGGTCGAGCTGATCACGATGTCGGCACGGCCAAGATGCTCCTGGAGGGCTTCGAACGGCACGGCCGCGCCGTGAAATGCCACCGCTAACTCGCAGGCTTTCTCATAGGTGCGATTGGCCACCAGAATGGAGCTTGCTCCGCTCGACACCAAGTGCCGGGCAGCCAGCTCGCTCATCTTTCCCGCGCCCAGAATGAAGACAGTTTTGCCCTCCAAACTACCGAAGATTTTCCTGGCCAGCTCGACGGCAGCATAAGATACCGAAACGGCCGCGGTGCCCAAAGCAGTCTCGCGCCGCACACGCCTTCCTACTGCGAGCGCCTGTTGAGCAATCTCGTGCAAGGGACCGTTCAGCGCGCGCGCCTCCTCGGCGGCAAGATAGGCTTGCTTGAACTGACCCAGAATCTGCGGCTCACCGAGAACCATCGAATCCAGGCTGGAAGCCACACGAAACAGGTGCCGAATTACGTCAGGGCCACGCTGCCAGTAAAAATGCTGCTCGTAGGGAGCCAGATCACAGTGGTGAAAGTCCGACAGAAAATCGCGGACCGCCGGCTGAACCTCAATTCCATCCTCGCCTGATGCAGCCAGGTCCACGCGGTTACAGGTGGAAAGGATGAGACCTTCGCGGATCCCCTCGCGCCTTACCAGGTCCATGAGCGCCGCCGGCAAGTGGGACTCACGGATGTTCATGCGTTCGCGCACCTCCACGGGAGCCGTGCGATAGCTGATGCCGACAAGGATCAGGTTCATAGCGTGCAAAAAACAGAAAGCCGCGGTCTCAATCCTGTCTCACGGGCTGGAAGCCCGTACCACACGTGGCACGGCCATCCTGGCTGTGAATGCCAGATGCATAAACTCAAGTCATGGGCTGAAAGCCCGTGCTACCCTCAGCGCATGTGGCTTCTCAAGGTCTCGGCAGGAAGCCGTGCTGCCCGCTCAGAAACGTGACACCCAAGAAGGTAATCATGACTGCGCCAAAACCGAAAACGGCGCCGTAGGCCGCGCGCCGCCCGCGCCAGTTTCCGCTGACACGAGTAGAAAAAAGCGTGAGGTAGATCAGCCACGTCACCATCGTGGCCAGGATTTTGGGATCGAACTCCCAGGTACCCTTCCAAGTGCGGCTGGCCCACACAAAGCCGGTGACCAAACCGATGGCCAGAAACAGATTCCCCACCACCAAAGACCCGTAGTAGAGCCGGTCACACTCTTCAAGCGACGGCAGACGGTAATAGAAGGCGCGCGGGTTCTTCGACTTCAACTCATTCTCTTGAATCAGGTACATGAGTCCGGCCACAAAGGTGAGAAAGAAACCGGTATAGCCCAGAATCATTGAGGCGATGTGAATCCCCACCCAGCCCCCTCGAAAACCCGCTGAGCCGAATGATGCATCAGGGTTCACAGCAGCCGCCAGCGCCAGCAGAAAGACGAACGGCAGCATGAAGAGCCCCAGCGAAGCGACATGGTAACGCAGATAAACCAGAAAGAAGGCGAGCGTAAGGTCAAACGCGAAGAAGGAGATGGCGGCGCGAACGTCAGTCACCGGCAGATGGTGCATTTGAATGGCCGATGCCGCCAACGAGACCGCATGCACAGCCAGACCGCAACCCAGCGCTCCCAGCGCCGTTCCGGGCAGAGCGGAGCGGTGGCGTACCAGCGACGGTACCGTGAGAAGAATGCCCAGCCCGTAAAGGCCAAGCGCAGCCCAGAGCAACATGACAGGGGATGATGCCTCAGCTCATCGAGTCTCAGTATATCATCCGGAGTGCAGCGGCTGGCCCGCTTGCCGGTTGCGAGTAGGTAACCGAGTCACCAGGGACAGGCGCGGCGAGCTATTCGGACGCCAAATTCCGAACAGGCTGAAGCTCCCCCTGTTCCGACGTGAAGTTCCTCCTCGAGAATCTTGTCGGCTCATTAGCGCTCCTCGTCAGCGGAGGGACCATAAAGAGCCGGCACTGGCAGATCGTTAAGCCTGAAGTAGACTCCAAGTTGAGCTCGGTGATGGATGGTGTGATTCAAGACGAAGTTTCGAAAGACAGTCAGGCGCGGAAGGGTGAAGACTATCGTTCCCCCCGTGAGGAGGGACCACGGCTTCCCGAGGCTTTCTTCGCTAACCCCAGCCAAAGCAGCGCGGGCTGTAGCCACGTTCTTATCGAAGAGATCCAGTATCTCCTGGTGAGAGCCAATGAATGCGGGCTCGTGGGGCGCACTCCCCGGCGGGGAGAGGTCGAAGGAGTCTTGCTGCAGAGCAGTCGCACCCCAGGCTGGAATCTCAGCCAGATGGGTAGCCAGCCGCCCGAGGCTGGAAGATTTTGGGTGCGGCCGCCATTCCATGCGGTCATCCGGAACCCGTTCAAGAGACTTCCTGGTATGCGCCATTTCCTGGTCAAACTCAGCCAACAGAGCTTCTCGCAGGGTCATAAGCTTCTCCTGGATGTATCCTTGGATTTTAGAGTGGATCGCGCCATCGGGCAATTGAGAACACGCGGGACTGGAAGACTGAATTGGCCCCCTCAGTGCGGCGCCCGCGAGCTTTCGCGTTCCCGCTCTGGGCTAGGCAGCGGGCCACTGGCGGGCCTTGTGCCCGACGCGACGAATCCGGCACCGCCCCGGTCTTGCACACTCTCCCCCCACTGCGAATTGATTTCTGCCCCGACCAGGATGACCAAACTGCTGACATAGAACCACACCATGAGAATAACGAACGCTCCCAGCACACCATAGGACTTGTTGTACGAAGCAACGTGCCGGATGTAGTAGTCAAAGCCCACCGGACCCAAGAACCATCCTGCCGCAGCGGCTGCACTTCCGGGCGTCAACCACTTCCAGGGGCGGTTTACATCCGGAAGAACGTGATCCAGAAACCTGATGCTCACAAGTGTGACCACGATAGAGATGGCCCACCGAGCCACGCGCGCCAAAACCAATATTGCCGGAGCGGTGACCGGCGCTAACCGGTGATCGAGCAAGCTGCCGGCATTCAGCAACCCGAACGTGCAGACAAACATGGAGATGAGGAGAAGAACCATCAAAATGGCAAGACCGAGCCGCCTCAGGTAACTCCGGGTTTCAGGTACTTCGTAAACAGTGTTCAAGGCCGACATTAGGCTCATAAGGCCGCCACTGGCGGCCCACAGTGTGCCCACCAAACCTAGGGACAGATACTTCTTATGGGCCTTTACAAGGCTGGCGACCGTATCCCAAAGGACTCCCTGAATGTTCTGCGGAAAGTACTCGACAATCCGCCGCAGACTGCTGTCCCATAGGTGTGTAAAAGGCAGGAGCCCGATAATGGCCGCCAGCAAAATCAAGAACGGAAACAAGGCGAGCGCGAAGTAATACGAGATCCTGGCCGACAGTCCCGTCAAATCATGCCGGTTGATTCGTCCAGCAAGGGCTACCAGAAAGCTGATCCATGAAGAGGGGTTGCCGTCCGAACCGCTGTGTCGTCGCATACGATTAGCCGTCTCTGCCCACGAGCATCGTGAGGCACCGCTGTATGCCTGGCAGAACAATGCCTTGCCGTATTCTGCTGCCGGAACGTCAATCTTATATCGCTTCGCAAGATTCAGCGGGGTTTGGTACGACATCTTGGACGGTTGATCCACACCATGAGAAAAGGCTTTGACAAAGCAAGGCGTGGTGCACGGAGCCTTCTGCGCAGTGGCCAATCGGAATACACTCAGAACATCTGCACATGGAGAAGCTTTGCGGAGGGAAATTGATGAAAAAACGGTCTGGCACGCGTGCTCCTCGATCCCGGTTACCAATATGCCTCAGCTTGGCCGCAGCAATGGCGACGACCGCAAGCAGCTACTCCTCAGGACAAGCAACAGCAGCGGCACAGGCTGCCTCGCCGGGGTCAAGCGCTTGCGGAACCTCATTGAGGGTGATTGGCATTTCTGATGCAAGCAGGCAAGCATTTGAGCAGGCTTTGCCTGAGATGGCTAGCATCAGGACGTTCTACGAGAGGGGACTTAAGCGAAATGGCATTGTGGGAAGTGGTCTCATGCTGATTCGGGGCGGCCGATTGGCTGCCAGTGACTTCCAAGGGTACGCGCGCCTCTCGCCGCGACAGGCTGTCACTGAGAATACCACCTTCCACTGGGCTTCCATCACCAAAACGCTCACCGCAGTAGCCATCCTCCAGCTTCGCGACCATGGAATGTTGGACCTGAACGATCCTGTGGTGAAATACGTGCC
>JASHYZ010000622.1 GCA_030042795.1 Terriglobia bacterium
GTCACTTTCTCATCTTACCAGCTTTGAACGGAGAGGATGTATTCGTACTGAGCGCCCGCCGGCCCGAGAAGGTGTGAAGCAATTGGTGCTGGTGTCATTTGAACGCCCGAATGAACGCCCGAACGTCGTCATTCCCGCGAAAGCGGGAATCCATTACAGAAGTCCTTGGAAAAAGAAGGTATCGAGGAAGTGGATTCCCGCTTTCGCGGGAATGACGACGCCTCGGAGGATTCCGCCCAGCAAATGACACCAGTACCCAGCAATTGCATGGTGCCACAGATTAACCCATTTCTCGGTACAATAATGGGTAATACTCTTCACCGTCCTTGACAGACTGGAAGCGGCAGTAGTATACATAACATTCGGTTTATTCGGCAAAGTCGGTGGTATATCAGTGGTGTAAGCGGATGCGGATGGTCGGGGTTCAAGCGCGGCCTACGTTGTGCCATAAGGCAGCTCTCATAGTGGAAGACGTTTAATACTGTTCGCTTTAGGTTGAGATTGGCCCTGCTGCAAGCCAACCGCCCGCTAGCGGTAAGCGTCCTAATCCAGCGGAGATCGGCCCGGGGGTGAGCCGGAGGAAGTGTTTCCGGCTGGGCCGGCGGGATAGGGCGTGAGCAGCCGGATCAACCAATTACCGGCGCCGTGCATCAGGCTGGATCAAGCTTGTCGTGTTGGCTATGGGGGACTGCCAACTCAGGCTACTGACTTAAACTCCGGACTCGTATCATGCAAGCCATTTCTCGGGGGGGCATAACACATTCGGAAAAGCCGTGCCTTGGCCGGCACTAGCGCAACTTCCTCCCTCGCGCCTTTGGCGACCAACGCGACGGGAAAGAACTCCGTCCGGCTTATAAGTAGACTGCCTTCGGTGCGGGTAGGTGACGGCTAGGGAAAGGGTGCCCCCCGGTATATCAGTGGACGGAAACGAACCCCAAATAGCTAACCAACTTATTTTGTTATTGACGGGTCTCGAAAATGGCCTAAAACAACGCTCCGCAACGAACCGAAATCGAACCTGAGATTTTGGGGATGCCCTGCCGTTCAGGTGAGAGGGCTAACGGCGGTGAGAAATCCAAGTTAGTTGCAATCGGAGTGTAAGAATTTGAGGCGGTCATTCATGAAACGGTTTTACCGCGCACTAGTCTTCACTAGCTCAATGGTTCTTTTACTGGCGAGCTGGTCGACGTTCGGGAAGTCTTCTGCGCTTGGTAGACCGCCACTGGAACGGTTGAGACGGCTTGCAGAGGGACGGGGTTTGCAGGCTGCCGTGAAGGGCCTTTCAGCTCCTTCGGCTCATTTGCGGAGTAACTCCGCGTCAGAGTTGGCCCTACCTGCGTCCCAGATCCAGAAGGCGAAGAGTGGGGACGCCCATAAGGCTTGGCGGCAACAATACGCGCAGTTGCCCCTGAGCTTCGAAGCCAATGTTGGCCAGACGGACCCTCGCGTGAAGTTCCTCTCGCGCGGCAGCGGGTACACGCTATTTCTCACCAAGAGCGCCGCCGTGTTGAGCCTGCACGGGTCAAAGGCGAGCGGTAAAGCGCCGGGAACCCAATCCAGCCAACCAACTGACAACCGGCAAAAGACGGCGAGCGTCCTGCGCATGAAGCTCGTAGGCTCCAACTCACATACCTCGCCATCAGGAGCTGATGAGCTGCCGGGAAAAATCAATTACTTCATCGGGAACGATCCCAAGAAGTGGCACAGCAACATCCCGACATACAGCAAGGTTCAATACCGTAACGTTTATCCTGGTATCGACCTCACATATTACGGGAACCAAGGGCAGCTCGAATACGACTTTGCGGTGTCTCCGGGCGCCGATCCAAGCAGCATTCGCCTGCGGCTTCAAGGCGCGGACAAGATTAGCATCAGCCACAGTGGAGATTTGATACTGGACACGCCGGCGGGCAAAGTGCGCCTGCGCAAGCCCGACGTCTACCAGGCTGAAACAGCGCTGAGCGGCGCAAAATCCCCAGGCAAGAACCCGGAGGGCAGCTTCGCCAAGCACCTGATAAGTGCCCGTTACGTAGTGAAGCACCACAACGAAGTCGGCTTCGAGCTAGGCGCTTATAATGCGAAGCAGACTCTGATTATCGATCCGGTTTTGGTGTATTCGACCTACTTGGGCGGCAGCAATGATGAAAAGCTATTGGGCCTGGCTTTGGTACCGGATGGTGGGGGCGCTGTGGTTGTGGCCGGCGATACTGCTTCGGACGACTTCCCTACCGAGAATCCTTTCCAGCCTGCCCTGGGCGTGGGTAGCACGAGGAATGTCTTCCTCACCGAGTTGAGTGCCGATGGGTCGTCGTTGGTATTCTCAACCTATCTTGGTGGTAGCTCTCAGGACGGCGGCTGGGGCGTGGCGATAGATTCTTCTGGCAACATCTATGTGGATGGTTTCGCCAGCTCCACGAACTTTCCTGTAACGCCCAGCGCTTATCAGGGGACACTCGTCCCTGGCACCCAAGGGTACGACGTCTTTCTGAGCAAGTTTGACTCCACCGGCTCCAACCTGCTCTACTCCACCTATATCGGACCGATGGATTACGCGACCCTTGTGGATGGCCAAGTCGGTCTGATCGTCGCCAATGAGAGTGAGCACTTGGGTTGGGCTTACGTCTGCAGCACCACGGATTCCTCCAGTTTCACGGCGATTACCCTGAGCACGGCGATTCAAGCCTCATATGGTGGCGGCGCCAACGGCGACAACGGCACGCTCACCGTTCTTGACACCAACCAAAGTGGGTCAAACTCTCTGGTTTACGGTACGTTCCTCGGGGGAACGACGACCGGTGCCATCACCACGATGCTGAACATCGCCGCCGATTCCTCCGATAACGCGTACGTGACCGGGTATACCGATTCGAGTACTTTTCAAACAACGTCGGGAGCGTTTCAGACTAGCTGCGTGCCCAGCGGATCGACGTGCGCATATGCTACCAAAATCAATCCTGCGGGCAGCGGCGGCCTCAACGATCTTCTCTATTCGACCTACTTCGGCGGCAGCGATGGCAATGTGACTCACGGCCTTGGCATTGCGGTGGACTCCTCGGGCGATGCTGATATCACAGGTTTTACCCAATCGGCGAGTCTCCCGGTTAGCCCGAATGCGTACCAGTCGACCTGCCTGTTTTCCAAGTGTGTCGGCTCATCCCTAACGCTCTATGACGGCTTCGCGACAGTGATCAATCCCGCCGGCACAGGGCAAAGCGATCTTGTCTATTCCACCTATCTTGGCGGTGAATCTGACGACGAGCCCAAGTTCATAGCCGTCGATTCCTCTAACAACGCTTACGTCGCGGGACGCACCACTTCGACCGAGTATCCGTTGATGAATCCCCTCCAAGCGGCGAAGGCTGGTCCTCTTTTGAGCAGCCTTCCCCCCGGAAGTTGCAATGGGGATTGCATCGCCTATGACGGTTTCATTACGGAACTAAACCCGACGGCAGCGACGGGTCCTGAAAGTTTGATTTTCTCCACTTACAACGGCGGATCGAGCTTTGATTCCTGGAATGTGGACGCGGTGGACTCGTCCGGCAACATTTACCTGGGAGGCCGAACGGAGTCGTTAAACTTCGCAGCTACCGCGGGCGCGTTTCAGCCGGCGCACGCCGCCATAACCCCAGGCTCCGCTGGTCTCGATGCTATCGTTGCGGAGGTCAGCCCAGTGAACGCCGCAGGAGTGGGATTCGGACCGGCGAGCCTGATCTTTGGCAGTCAGGCGGTAGGAACCACAAGTTCATCGCAAGCGATTGTTGTGACCGCCGCCGGCAGCGCTGCGCTGACGATCTCGAACATCAGCGTCAGTGGTCCTTTTGCCCAAACCAGCAGTCCAACCTGCATTACCACCTTGCAGCCGGGCACCCAATGCACCATTAACGTCACGTTTAGCCCGACGGCGACGGGCTCGCAGAGCGGAACCCTGACGATTACAGATAATGCTGTGTCGCCGGCCACGCCGTCACCCCAGAATGTTCCCCTGACGGGCACGGGCACCGGCCCCGAGGTGTCCCTCTCGCCCACCAGTCTGACGTTTGCCAGCCAAGGCGTGGGCACCACCAGCGCCGCTCAGAGCGTGACACTGACCAACACCGGAGCTGCGACGCTGAGCA
>JASHYZ010000623.1 GCA_030042795.1 Terriglobia bacterium
GGACGTCGAAAAACAGTTACGGCCCTCCTTGCTGACGTTGGAGGGTAAACCGTATTCGCCGGCACGCGTCCAGACCGATCGCAACACAATCTTGAGTTACTTGAACAATCGCGGGTACGAGCAAGCGGCTGTCGACTGGCGGGCTTCCGAGCCCACGCCGCAGCATGAAGTTGACGTAACCCTTCAGGTGAATCAAGGCCTTCAGCAAACCATCGCGCAGGTCGTCGTTTTGGGGAACGAGTTCACTCGGGACAGTGTGATCCACCGGGAGTTGACCGTTGGGGCCGGGCAGCCGCTCAACCACAGCGCGCTTCTCGAAAGCCAGCAGCGGCTCTATGGCCTTGACCTGTTTAATCAGGTTCAGGTGGCCACTCAAAATCCCGGCAGCCCGGAGACCGGGAAGACTGTGCTGGTGGGAATCGAAGAGGCCAAGCGCTGGACCCTCGGTTACGGAGGCGGTTTAGACGTACAGAGGCTTCCCGGCGGGCCGCAGGGCCAGTACGGAGTGAGTCCCCGCGTCTCTCTCGAGGTTGACCGGATTGACCTGGATGGACGGCCTCAGACCTATAGCCTTTCAGGACACGTCTCCGATCTCGAAAAGATCGGTTCCACCAGTTATGACATTCCCCGTTTCATGAACCACTCTGACCTCGACTTACGCTTCACAGGGTTGGCTGACCAAAGTCGTGACGTCCTCACTTTCAATTCTCTGCGGCAAGAAGTTTCAGTAACTTTGCAAAAGCGGTACAGCCCGCATACCTCGGTGCTCGCGCGCTACAATTTCCGTCACGTCTCGGTGTCAGACCTTCACATCAACCCGGCCAGCGTTCCTCTGCTCGGGAGCGTGCTGGTGGCGAGCGTGGGCGGAAGCTATGTGAATGACCACCGCGACAATCCGATAGACGCAACCCGCGGCTCCTATTCCTCCGTCGACGCATCTCTGGCCTGGACGGGTTTCGGGTCCTCCGCCAACTTTGGTCGCTTCATCGGAGAGAACTCCACTTATTATCGCCTCGGGTCTCATGTGATTTTCGCCCGCAACACGCGCTTCGGCGTGGAGCCTCCCTTCGGCCCTGCTCCCAAACTTCCGCCCGGCGCGACGGTAACCGGCATTGAGCGTTTTCTGGAAGACGTGCCCCTGCCCGAACGCTTGTTTATGGGCGGCCCCGATTCCCACCGCGCATTTTCGCTCAACGAGGCCGGACCTCGCGATCCTATATCCGGGTATCCCATCGGCGGACTGGCAGAATTCCTGAACCAGACGGAGTTGCGGTTCCCGCTTCAGCAAAATCACTTCGGCCTGGTGATTTTTGAGGACGCTGGGAATGTTTATTCCACCATCGGCCACCTCCGGCTTCTGAAGTTCACCCAGAGTTCTCCAACCGATTTCGACTACGACGTTCAGTCGGCCGGAATCGGCGTCCGCTACCAAACGCCCGTGGGCCCTCTGCGATTTGACGTGGGCTATAGCCCCAACATCCCTCAGTACAATGTATGTTCGAACCAGAGTGTGTCGGTCTGCCCGCCGAACGAAGTGGAGGTCCTTCGATTACCAAGGTTCCAGTTCTTTTTGAGCGTCGGCCAAAGCTTTTGACGCTCCTCGCGGTTATGGCGCTCTTTGCGTCAGCGCCCGGGCGTGGCCAGACGGTGGACCGCGTGGTGGCCTCGGTGGGAACCACCGCTATTACCGCCAGCGACGTGGAAAACGAATTCCGGCTGGAAAGTCTTCTTGACGGAAAACGTGTTGAGGATGCGGACCCGGATATAGCAATCCTCAACCGGGCGCGTGACCGGTTGATTGACCGCGTGCTGCTCGACGATGAGGCGCGCGCCAGTGAAATCAAGGTCGCGCCGGACAGCTCCGCGGTAGATCAGCGCCTTGACGAGGTTCGCAAAAAATTCCCCAATCTGGCCGCCTACCAGAACGGTCTCAAAGCGATGCCGATGACGGAAGCAGCTCTCCGCCAGGTCCTTGCCGAAGAGCAGGTGATTCTCGATTTCATCGATCAGCGGCTGCGTCCTGAGGCCACGGTGGAACCGTCCGAGATCGAGGCATACTACAGGAGCACGCTCATTCCCGAGCTGGCACGCCAAGGGCAACCTGCCGTACCGCTCGCTGAGGTCATGGACCGCATTCGCGAAATACTGGTTCAGCAAAAGATTGGCGGGCTGCTCGAAGACTGGTTGAAACGGCTGCGAGCCGCACGCGACGTGGAGACCTACGGCGGTCCAGGGACCGGAGACATCCCTGCGAAGGGACCGCAGAGTAAGCAATGACCAACGCAAGAAACTTCATTGCGAAGCACCTTCGCGTTTCGCGGCCCGTTCGCCTGCTGGTGTATGTCTTCGGCGCTGTTCTCTTGCTCTATTTGGGTGCAGTCACGATCTTGAGCACAACCTGGTTCAATCGCGCCCTGCTGCAGCGTACGCGCGAGGAGCTGGCGAGGGTGACCGGAACGCGCGTGGAGATCGCGCAGATCGTGGTTGAACCTTGGATATTTCAGGTCACCTTCCGCGGACTCGTGCTTCATGGCAACGAATCGCAGCGCGAAGCGCCGCTTCTCGCTGTGCAGGATTTGATAATTCAAGTGAACCCAGTTACCGCCTTCCGGCGAGGACTGTGGCTGTGGCGGTTGCACCTCGAGGGCGCGCAGGCCCACATTTACACGCGGCCTGACGGCTCTACAAATCTTCCCGGCCCAGGCACCCATACCGGGGGCGAGGGTATGGCTGCGCTCGATGATTTGGTTAACCTCCGCGTTCACCAGCTCTTGGTGGTTCGGAGCGGCGCTTACTGGGACGATCGCCCGTTGGCGGTTGATTTGGGCGCGCGCAACGTCGCAGTTCTGCTCGGTTACCGGGGCGGCCGGTATACGGGCGCGGTCTCAGCATCGCCCGTGGACCTTTCGGGTGGGGGCCTTCACCTTCCGCCGCTAACGGTTTCCACCCGGCTCGCGATTGCGAAAAATGCCCTGGTGGTCAACTCGCTGGTCTGGCGGTCAGCAGTGTTCAGTGGAAACGGCAGTGCTATGCTTCATTGGCTGCCGGCTGTTTGGTCCCAGTTCTCCTTCCAGATTGACGGCGAGGCTGGCGTGCTGGCAAAGCTTTTGGGCCACGATGAACTGCAAAGCGGGAGGCTGGCGGGCAATGGCCAAGGGACATACGATTCGACGACGCTGAACGTTAGCGGGCGCATCGAAGCCCGTCGTCTCGAGGTTCACGCCCGGAACGTCCAAACTTTTTCGGCCGACTTCGCCGCGGACTATGTCCTTAATGGACGGCGCGCCTCGTTTTCCCGTATCACGGCGTCGTTGTTCGGAGGTCTCGCTCGGGGAAGGGCTGACGTGTCCTTCGAACCTCCTTCACCTCAAGTTAAGGCCGGCTTGGAGATTCAGAACGTCAATGTTGCCGCTGCTATCGGCTCGTTCCCGAGTACCGCGGCCGTGCTGCGCGACTTTCCCGTGGCTAGCCGTGCCGGGGGCAAAGTTCAGTTCTCCGCGGGCGGTAAAGGCGGCGTGATCCATAGCGCCTTCGATCTCCGCTTTGAAGCTGCGGAGTCGCCGGTTACCAGCCGTGAACCGCTTTCAGGCCTCGCCCGCGGCACAGCCACGCTTGGGCGAGGCGTATCGCTTGACCTGGACGAAGTCGCTTTGCACACCTCCCACTCCAGCCTCACGCTCCAAGGCCAACTTTCTGAAGGGACGCTGAGCT
>JASHYZ010000624.1 GCA_030042795.1 Terriglobia bacterium
CTGTCCATGCCTCAACCCTCAGCTTCCTATTTCCTGTTTGAGGCGATCGGCCAGAAACGTCTTGAGAAGCGATTGGTAAGGTACATCCCGTTTGTTGGCCAGCAACTTCAGGTTGGCAATCATCGTTAATGGCAGGCGCAGTGAGATCGTTCGAGAGGTAGGCTTGAGGTTCGGGAAGGTGGTGCGCCCGCCTTTCGACCAGTCAATATAGTCCATCGAATCGTGGCCCGCCCAGAATTCCCGTTCCTGCTCCTCCGATGTGAACACCGGAAGCTGCTTAAGCTTCTTCCTGTTCGTGGCTCGCATAAAACCTCCGCTCCCGCTGCGTCATGAGTCGCGCCGAGATCACTCGAATCAAATCCCCTCTCATCGTGAATGCAACCAGCAAATACCGGCCTCGATCGGTGCGGCCCAGCGCGCGCCAGCGGCGCTCCGCGCCTGAAGAATGGCCGGGATCATGCCGCACCACGAAGGGTTGATTGAAAAAGACTTCTTCGCATTCAAAGTCTGCAACGCCGTGCTTTTCCCAATTCTTGCCCGCATTGCCATCGTCCCAGTCAAACCCGGCGCATTCCGTCCAGGACTCCATGTACATAATCATTATACACGTCACCGGCGGCAGGTCATCCAGATTGTACTAAAAGCCGTCAACATACTGAAACAAAGGACGAGAGTTTTCCAACAATCAAAGCCAAGAGGGTGTTGATAAATTAAGGTGGTTATCGGTTGTCCAGGGGAGAACAAGTGGCTGCGGGCATTTAAACTTGTAGGCATTAAGCGGGCAAGCATGGTCTTGAGTCACATGAGTCAGCCCGGATTGCCGTCTGGAATGTGTATAATTTGAAGTTCACAAATCATTCGGGTCCGGCGATTCCCTAGACCCGTGGAGGACTATCATGTCAGCAACCGCACCGAAGCCGTCTGCCAAAATGACGGTGCCGTTTTACGGCCACGCACGGCAATACCACAGCATTAAGAAAGAGATCGATGACTCCGTTCAGGCCGTGCTCGAGAGCGAGTCGTACGTAATGGGCCCCACGCTCCAGCTTTTCGAGACTGAGTTGGCCAAGTATTTCGGACTGAAGCACGCTATCGGCGTCAATTCGGGCACGGACGCCCTGTGGCTTTGCTTTATGGCCCTGGAGATGAATCCGGGCGATGAAGTCATCACCACGGCCAACACGTTTTTCGCTACGGCCGAAGCGATCTGGATCGCGGGCGGCAAGGCGGTTTTTGTGGATAGCGACCCGCGCACGAACAACATCGATCCGGCCAAGATCGAGGCCGCCATCACGCCCCGCACCGTCGGCATGGTGCCGGTGCATCTCTACGGGCAGTGCGCCGATATGAAAGCGATCAGTGCCATCGCGAAGAAGCACAACCTTTGGGTGATTGAAGACAGCGCGCAGGGCGTTGACGCTCACGGTGACGGCTTCAAGCAAGGCGAGCTGAGCGACGCGGTGTGCACCAGCTTTATCATTCAGAAGAATCTTGGAACCTTTGGCGACGGCGGCGCGGTGGTGACCAACCGACAGGACATTGACACCACCGTGCGACGGCTGCGGAACCACGGGTCACTGAAGCGCTCCGTGCACAGCTTCGGTTTCAACAGTCGTCTGGATGATCTTCATGCCGGCTTTCTGCGGGTGAAGCTCAAGCACATCACAAAGTGGACGGACCAGCGGCGCGCGCTGGCACATCGCTACACCGAGGGGCTCAAAGAGACCAGCCTGAAGCTGCCTTACGAGACGCCAGGCTACCGCCACGTTTACCACCTCTACGTGGTGGAGCACCCGAAGCGCGATCACCTCGATAAGTTCCTCCACGACGCGGGCATCGACTCAAAAATGCACTATCCCATCGCCATTCACCAGCAGGAGGGCTACCCTTGGGGCAAGCTGGTGGACCCGAAGCCGAACGTCCCCAACAGCGAGCGCAACGCTGCCCAGTGCCTCTCATTGCCCATGTTTCCGGAACTGACGACGGAGGAAGTGGATTACACGGTGGCGAAGATCGTGGAGTGGGACCAGCAGTTCGGCGCCGTGTAATGTGGCAGAGTGTCGCTTTCCCACTCTACCGGTGACGGGCGTGCTTTGATTTGCCGCGAGCGCAGCCCAGCCGTATCAAACGAGAGTTCTCCATGATCTCCGTGCCTAAAGGCCTCTCAGCCCAGCGCGGCCTTGGGCCGCAACCAAAAGAAGCGTTCACCACAGAGACCACAGAGGCCTTCTCCGTGTTCTCTGTGCCCTCTGTGGTGCGCTTTTCTTTGCGCGTCGCAACCAAAGTGGAGTTCTCCCTAATGCCGGAAAGCTTCTCAACCTGGCGCAGCCTTGGGCCGCAACCCAACCGAAGGCCTCGGTGCCCTCTGTGCCTGGAAGGCTCTCAACACAGAGTTCACGGAGACTCTGTGGCCTCAGTGTTGAAGGCTTTTAGCCACAGAGGGCACGGAGAGGTTGCGACCTGCATTCAAGCACAAAACGAAAATCTTCGCGGCCCGAGAAGAAATTGGACGTCAGTAACACGAAGGCGGGAATCCATTCCAGTACCTTGTAGCTGGGACCTCGCACAAAAAACCACTCGCCGGTCACATGGATCCCCGCTTTCGCGGGGATGACTCTTATCAGAGTATCAGCAGGAATCGAACTGATTACCCGCCGAAGCGGGGTTTAACGGGCTTCCTATCAGCCGCTTAGCTCGTCATCCACGCGTAATCCACATGTAACTGCCGTTGCATTGAGGTACCCCCACTTCCAGCTCAGTGTCGCCCTTGACCGCGCAACCCGCGGCGGAGGGCGACATGAAGACGGCAGCAAAAGTAGCGCTGGCCTGTTTTGTTAGGTCCGCGGCTTTTTCTTTACGGGCCACAAATACCGCGCTACCTCGCTCTTGATGGGCCGTCAACGCTTCTCCGCAAAGCAGTCTGTGTTGATGCGAGCTGAAGTGCTTCGCCGGCGCGCGGAGACCAATCAGCCCTGATGTGCTTCTTCCCGCCTGGGCTCTCAGCTTGACGTCTTCGCGAACAGTTCGGTGAGCTTAGCGAAAGCACGTTCTGCCTGCGGTGGGTTGTAAGAGGGGTTGTCAGGCACCGTCCAGCCGTGATGGGCGCCCTCGTACACCTCGCTTTCGTATTCCCCGCCCCACGTTTCCAGTGCATGGTTAAGCTTTTCAATAGCCTCGGCGGGCATGCTCCGGTCTTCGACGGCGTGGCCGAAATAAAGCCGCGCCTTGATGCGCGGCAGCACCAGGTGCGGGCTGTCGGGAGCGTCTGTAAAGAGCCGGCCGCCGTGGAACGACGCAGCGGCGGCAATGCGATCCGGCCGAACGGCGGCGGTACGCAGCGCAATGGCGCCCGAAAAGCAGTAACCCACCACGCCCATCCTGGCTTCGCCCACCGAATCCTGGGAGGCGAGGAAATCGACATAGGCCCCAACGTCGCGCTCGACAGTCTGGGGCGACAGTGGGCCGGAGAGTTCACTCACGCGCTTCATGAACCGTTCGTCGCCCATCTTAAAGTGAAAGTTGAACATGGGCGGATTTCCTGTTCGATAAAAGACGTTTGGCATCAGAACCGTGTAGCCAGCCTCGGCCAGCCGCCGCGCCATCTGGTGTTGCGAGGGGCGGATGCCGCCGATATCGGTCAGGAAGATCACGCCGGGCTGGCGCTGGCCGTCTTCAACGTAGAGTACCGCGTCGGATGTACCGTCTGGTGTCCTAATCTGGATCTCTTGTTTGGTCATAGCTCCCTTCTTAACCTAGGTCTCGATTGGGACCGTAGGGAAACACAAAAACTCAACCTGGCGCGGCCTATGGCGGCCAGCAACCCAACCGAAGGCCTCGGCGACCTCTGTGCCTGAAAGGCTTTCAACACGGAGTTCACGGAGACTCTGTGGCCTCAGTGTTGAAGGCTTTTGGCCACAGAGGGCACGGAGAGGTTGCAAGCTGCATTCAAGCACAAGACGAAAATCTTCGCAGCCCGAGAAGAAAGTGGGCGTTAGCTCGTCGAGGATTCGCAGAGAACACCGAGGGGACGGGAACTCAACGTTTCCCAGTCGGCGTCGGGGTTCCTTGCCCGCAGCGGCCTCTGCATTCAGACACGCGAACGCCCCGGCTTGCCTCCTGCTTGGCGACGTGGCGCGAAGAGCAGTCCTGACCAATCGCTGTCAATCGCTGCCACCTTGTAATCTACCAAACCGGCCCCGAGTGCGGAAGCGCGAACCAGGGTTTCGGAGACGTCGCTGGCGAGAGGCGAGCTCCGCTTAGGCCAGGCGATCCAGAGGCGGCAGGAACCGGCTGAAATCACGTGTTTCGCTACAAAGTCAATTTGATCCGCAAGCTCCGCAAGCGACCGTACGAACCATAAGGCTACCCCGGTCTTCTGCGCAATCGATCCGGTGAACTTAACCCCTTCGGGCAGCTCTCCTAAATACTCAACAAAATTCTCAGGTTCATTAAGTAACACAATATGCATATTCGACTTAATGCCGAGCTTCTTTGGCAACGGCGTGCCTGAGTATCCGGCGAGATTTGATTTGGGAACCACGGGACTCTCCGGTGCGCTCGCGATCGCTTTCTTTAGGGCAATGCCTACATTCTCCCAGGATGTGTAGGTGGCGTCGGGCAGCAACTTGCGCACACATTTGACCTTTGCGGGTTCGCCACCCGCAAAGACGATGGGAACTTGTCGCGTCTGCTTGCCGGTGCGAATCACGGCGGCGAAGTCGCGCCCTTGCATGGGTAGCCGATCTAAACCGATGACCAAGGCCGCAGGAGGGTGAGTGCGCAGTTTCTTAAGAATCGATAGCGCGCCCTGATATTCAAGTACTACTTTAAGTCGATACTTGCGGACGAAGGCCGCCAGTTCCCTGCCCTCAGATTCATTCCACTGAATAAGCATCACCATTGCCACGGAAGGAAGGATATCACGTGCCAAACGATAAAGGCGGCGCTATTGCTTCAATTTGCGCATACGAGACAACACCGGCGTCCGTCACCAGGACCTGCCTTGCGCTGCGTCGGAGGGGATTGCGGCGACAAGTGCCGCCGGCGAAATAAAGTTTCCGGGCTTCTTGCCGATAGAATCCATCCCGAGGAGTTGTCTTATGTTCGGCGGTGATAAGCGAATCTATCCCTGCGCCATGAGTCTGGACGATTTTGCTTCCTTCCAGCCACCTTACCAACCGAGTCCAGCTCAAGCCCTGCAGTTTCGAAAGCCTCGAACCGTGTACAGCGCCGTGGTTTGCTTGGGGGTGCTAGTGGCAGCGGCGGAGCGCCATCATCTGATTCCTCCCCTTCCTGTTCTCGCGCAAGTCCTGACGGCGGGTCTCGCGCTGGCCAGCGGGTTCGCACTCGTCCGTTTTCAACGGGTTTTAGCGCGAACACGTTCCGCAGAACTCGCCTTCTACCAAGGTGAAGTGGAGCAGCGTTTCAAGTTCACGCATTGTCCCAACGACCGGTGGCTGGAAGTGAGCGAACGAGGGTTCTGCCTGGTGTGTCGCTGCCGTAGAGTCGAGCATCTGTGGTCAGAACTGGTGAGTCTGGCCGAAAATGATCTCGTTTTCTTCCTCAGAACTCGCACCGATGTTCACGTGGTTTCCAAGCGCACCATTCGCGAGTGCAGGCGGCTGGATGAACTCCGGGCGCTCTTGCATGATCGGATCAAGGCAGCGGAGAACGTAGCGCAGCGAGCGCCGACGCCAGCCGCTCTGGAACGTGACTTAGCACACGCCTGAAGCGCGCCCGACGACCTGCCGCAAAGATGCTACCGGGAAGCCGGCGCGCAGCCGCTTCATGATGTCATGCTGTTGCCGCAGGCGGTCAGGACTCAATGACAGCGCATTGATCGCGAACGTCGGCGGGCCGACAAAATATAAAGTAATACTTCAAGTGAGGTTTACTTCTCCCTGCTGGCGCGGAGAAGTCTGGCAATCGAGATGTCTTCGTCAAGCAAGGGCCAAGTTAACACTGCAACCACCCGGTGAGAGCTCTGCCGCCAATCGCTGCGCGGTGCTGGCACGTGCGAGT
>JASHYZ010000625.1 GCA_030042795.1 Terriglobia bacterium
TCCTAGCGATAGCCGCAGGGCAAGCTCCTTCTGGCGAGCGGCTGAGCGGGCGAGCATCAGGCTGGCAACGTTGGCGCAGGCAATGAGCAGCACCAGCCCGACCACCACCATCAGGATTTCGAGCGGCCGCTCGTACTGCTCGCGAAGCCGGGCGCCGAAGCCGGTGACTCCGGTGGCCGCCGGGACGGTGACGAAGGTGTATTTGCGAAACCGCTCCTGTCCGGCGGGCGGCCAATTCAAGGGAACGGACGCACCGAAGATCTGGGGCGCCAGAACGTTCAGCCGCGCAGTGGTCTGCTCGCTGCTTATTCCCGGCTTGAGGCGACCCATGATCATGAGCCACCAGGCAGAGCGATGGTCCAGAAAAGAGTCCTTCCCGGCGATAATCGCCTCTGCGCATATCGGAATCGCGACGTCAAAACGCTCGCCCACATCGGTACCGGAGAATCCGGCCTGCGTGACGCCCACCACCGGGAACGGGTGGCCGTCGAGGCGCAGCGTGCTGCCAACGGCGCTCGGCGCACCGGCGTAGTGCTGCTGCCAAAAACCATAGCTGAGCACGGCCGCGCCACCACAACCCCTCACGTCGTCAGAGGGACCAAGAAGCCGTCCGATGACCGGCCGCACACCCAGGGTGTTGAAATAACTCCCGCTGGCGTACATGCCGTCGATGTCTTGCTCCGGGCCGCCAATCGCCAAGTCGAAGCCCGTTGGACCCCAGGCGAACACGCCGGAAAAAACGTCCTGATGGTCTCGCACCTGTTCCCACATGGGATTCGTATACGTGCGGCGAGACGTTTCCACGCGGACGCCGTTGACGAAAGTGTCCGACATGCCGGGCGAGCGGAATCTCACCTGGACCAACTCCTGCGGCCTTTGCACCGGCAGCAGGCGCAACATCACCGAGTCAATCAGGCTGAAGATCGCCGTATTGGCGCCGATGCCGAGCGCGAGGGAAAGCAGGGCAATCGCACTCGTCACCGGCGTCTTGCGCAGCAGGCGTATGGCGAAACGAACATCCTGAAGCAGCGTCTCGATGAGAGTGACGCCGCGCACATCCCGGCACTCTTCCTTCACTTGATCGAGCCCGCCGAATTCCAGGCGGGTGCGGCGCTGCGCTTCCTCGCGCGTCAGGCCGGCGGCAACGTGCTTCTCCACCTGACGCTCGAAGTGCTCGCGGAGCTCTTCATGCAGCTCCGCCTCAACGGCGTCGCGTCGAAACAGAGTGCGCAAACGATAGAATACGTCGCTAAGCACGGGACCTCCTCATCTTCATCACTCGTAGCGCAATGCCACCATAGGATCAACCTTGGTGGCGCGGCGAGCGGGAAGATAGCCGGCGATGAGAGCCACGGTCGAGAGCACAGCCACTGCTCCGATAATGGTTGCGGTATCGCGAGGACCGAGCCCGAACAGCATTTGCTGAAGGGCACGCGTCGCCGCGAGTGAAATGCATACTCCAACGAGAAGACCGCCTGCCAGCACAGCGATCAGATCACGCATCACGAGGCCGAGGATCGAGCCGGATCCTGCGCCCAACGCCATGCGGACGCCAAATTCTGTCTGCCGCTGCGCCACAACATAACTTAGCGTTCCATAGAGGCCGATCATCGCCAGCAGCAATGCCAGCGCACCGAAGAAGCCCGAGAGCAACGCCAGGAGTCGCTCCTGAACCAGCGAGTCGCTCACTTGGTCAGCCAGCGTGTGAAATTCGAGAGGAATCTCCCTGTTTACGCTGGCCACAGCAGCCTGCACGGGACCGACAAGAGCGGAGGGCGGTGTCGCGGTTCGCAGCTCGAAGCTATCCTCGTCAGTGTGCCTGGTGATCTGAGAGGCCGGGAAGAACGCCGTAGCAAGAGCTTGCTCGCGGACGGATTCGTACTTCGCGTCCTTCACGACTCCGACCACCTCTATAGGAGAGCCGGGTTGCCCCCGGCTGTCGTCGAGTCGAAAGGTCTTGCCGAGGGGGTTCAGGTTGGGAAAAAAGCGGCGGGCGAGAGTCTGATTCACGATCGCCACCTGCGGAGCCTTCTCGGTATCGCCGCTGTTGAAGTTGCGTCCGGCCAGCAGGGACATGCGCAGGGTTTCGAAGAAACCTGGCGACACGGCATTGAGATAGGCCAGAGTGTCGTCGCCGGTAAGGGTTTTGGACCATTCGGTGTGAATGGTGTTGTTCCAAGATTCCCCCTTGACAGGCGTTATCTTCGACCTGCCGACCGAAACCACGCCTGGGAGAGCCCGTAAGCGGTCCTCGATCTGCTCATAGGTAGCAAGCTGGTGGTCAGACGGAACCTTCGCCACGCTCAAGTTAGTATCTACCAGCAGGACGTCATTGCGGTCAAAACCCAGATCGAGAGTTTCCAGTTTGGCGAAGCTCCGCAGCAGAAGACCGGCGGCCACCAGCAGCGCCAGCGAGAGCGCCACTTGCGAGGCCACGATCCACTTGCGGCTCCGGAATCTCCCCTGGCGTTCCAGTTCCACGGCCTGGCTACCCTTCATGGC
>JASHYZ010000626.1 GCA_030042795.1 Terriglobia bacterium
CGCTCCCTACTACGACAAGACCGAGGAACTGATCGGTGTTTTCGGTACCCAGGAAGGCCTGGAAAACACGCCTGACGGCAAATTTCTGCCAGCGCCGCGGCCGCGCTGCTACGAACTGGTGATTCAGCAGGCTTCCCGAAAGCTCGGAATCCCCTGCGTGGCCTCGCGACTTTCGATCCTGACCCGTCCCCTGAACGGGCGTCCGGCCTGTCATTACTGCGCGCAGTGCGGCCGAAGCTGCGCTACTTCCTCCAATTTCTCCTCGCCAACGGTGCTGCTGCCTCCCGCGCAGGCCACGGGTAACGTTGAAATCCGCTGCGACGCCATGGTGCGGGAAATCCTCGTCAACCGCGAAGGGCTGGCCACCGGCGTCTCCTACGTCGACAAGAAGACCCGCAAAGAAATGCAGGTGCGCGGGAAAATCGTGGTGCTGGCCGCGAGCGCCTGCGAATCCGCGCGATTGATGTTGAACTCGCGCAGCCCGCAGCATCCCAACGGACTCGCCAATGAAAGCAATCTGGTGGGCAAGTACCTGATGGATACCGTGGGGACAGACGGCGCCGGCTTCATCCCTGGCTTGATGGACGTGCCCGCGCACAACTGCGACGGCACAGGTGGCATGCACGTTTACATGCCTTGGTGGAATTACGGCAGGCAGCTTCGGAACGAAATGCCCTTTGCCCGCGGATACCACATCGAGCTGGGAGGAGGCAAAGGGATGCCGAACGTGGGTGACTTTGACGGCAGCGAACAGTTCCTTGGAGGCGGTTATGGTGTGGAGCTCAAACGCAAGGTGCGCAAGTTCTACGGTTCCTTCATAGGCTTTGCTTGCCGTGGTGAAATGATTCCCAATGAAGACAGCTATTGTGAGATCGATCGCAACACGGTGGACGAGTGGGGCATCCCGGTGCTGAAATTCCACTTCAAGTGGAGCCAGGATGAAATCCTGATGGCGCGCCACGCCCAGGAGACCTTCCGCGAGCTGATCCTCACCATGGGCGGTGAAGTGGTGCAGTCCGCGGGCCCGGAAAGCAACTGGGGAATTCATCCTGGCGGAGAGATCATCCATGAAGTGGGCACCGCCCTGATGGGCGACGACCGCCGGAAGTCCGTCCTTAATCCATACTGCCAGGCTTGGGAGTGCAAGAACCTGTTCGCGACCGATGGCGCTCCCTTCGTATCCAATGCGGACAAGAATCCCACACTTTCCATCATGGCGCTCGCTTGGCGTACATCCGAGTACGCCGCGGACCAGGTCAGGAAGCTGAATATTTGAGGCTCAGGGTTCCTCTCTTTGGCCAAATTCGGAGTCGCGGCGCCAAGGTTCGGGAGGGCGCGTGGCGCAAGGTGCGCCGCGGCGCGGGTTCGCCGCAGAGTTGTAAGGGAAAATCATACTTTGCATGACGGGAGAGATGCTATGAACAACAACGAAGCCAATAAAGCTCACGACGGCCTGAAGCGGCGCGAAATGCTGAAAGTGCTCGGGGCCGTGCCGGCAGCGGCTTTGCTGCCCGCAGGGGCTGCGGTGGCTGAAATGTCGATGCCGCATACCAGTGCGATGAGCGCGGCAGTACCAGCGGCTGCGGCCGCGTACGGGCCGAAGACGCTCAGCGCGCACGAGTACAAGACCGTGACGGTGCTCAGTGACATCATCATTCCCGCTGACGAACGCAGCGGCAGCGCCACACAGGCGGACGTGCCGGAATTCATCGATGACTGGTTGGGCGTCACTGATGGCTCCCAACTTGACTCGGTGCGCGGCGGCATCACCTGGCTCGACCTCGAATCGAACCGCGCTTATGGTCACGATTTCATTGACGCCTCCGACAGTGAAAAGAAGCAGCTTCTTGACCGCATCGCTTATCCCAAAACGGCAGCGCCTGAAGACGCAGCCGGCGTGGTTTTTTTCAACCAGATTCGCAACCTCGTGCTCAGCGGGTTCTACTCCAGCAAGATGGGAATTGACGATCTTCCGTATCTCGGCAACAAAATGCTGTCGGAGTGGAACGGCTGCCCGCCGAACGTACTGGCGAAGCTGGGAGTTAAGTACAGCTGAGGCCCAAGAAGTAGAAATATAGCTTGGTGTGCTTGCTGTCTGGAATTGAGCGCGTCGCACAGAACGGTGCTCAGGCAACCACCTGAAGGTGCTGCCTACATGACTGACTCGGTTGCCGCGATGCCAAGCCATAAGCCCGGCGTGCGCGAGAAGTCGCAGCTCCTATCAGGCCGCGAAATCGAGCGCTCCCTCACGCGGCTCGCTTATGAAATTGTCGAGCGCAACAACGGCGCGGGTGCGCTTGTTGTTGTCGGCGTGCACCGTCGCGGCGCGCCGCTGGCCGAGCGCCTGGCGGCCAAGATCAGCGAAGTTGAAGCGGTGAAGGTGCCGGTCGCCGCCCTCGACATCACCTTCTACCGCGACGATCTTTCCACCATCGATGAAAAGCCCGTTGTCAAGAAGTCGCTGCTTCCATTTCCGGTGGAAGGCCGAACCGTGATTCTGGTCGATGACGTCCTTTACACCGGACGCACCACGCGCGCAGCCCTGGACGCGCTGGTGGATCAAGGCCGTCCGCGCCGCGTCGAGCTTTGCGTGCTCATTGACCGCGGCCATCGCGAACTGCCCATTCAGGCCGATTACGTCGGTCGCCACGTGCAAACCTCCGACAATGAAGTCATCGAAGTCCGCCTCCAGGAGATCGACCGCGAAGAGCGCGTGATGCTTTGCGAGCGTGTGGATTAGCACCGGATAGCCTCAGCGTACCCATCCTTGCCGACTACATCTTGAAAAGCCGCATCGGTTATGTCCGTTGAGCAGTGGAGGCTTGGCTTACAGATAATCGGCGGTGTTGCCAAAGCGCGCCGAGGCTCTTTCGGCCTCGCGCCAAGGCGGCGAGGTCTTGCACGAGCAGCGTGAGCAAGCCGGGCGCGGTGACGACGATGTTGCGATTGTAGGCCAGAGCCTGACGGAGGTGGCCGTGAAAGAAAGCAGCCAAAGCGCGCGTGGAACCGCACGCCGGGCAACTGGCAATGTGAAAGAGATGACGCCACAGGCACAGGTCAGGCCCGCGGGCGAGCAGCTCCGGCGGCACCAGGCAAAAACCCGCCAGCGCACCGAGTAACACGGCAACACGCGGGATCCCCTGTGCGAACATTTTCGGGTTGTTTAAGCCGCCCCGGGACAAGTTGAGAGCCTAGATACAAAGCCTACACCAGGATACAAGATCGCTTCGCCGTGAACAACACTCCGGCGAAGGCGGCACATCAGTTACCGCCAGCCCCGTCGTTACCGAGCAACAGCCTGCGCACGTCGTCCCGAAGCTTCTCGTCCCCGCTCGCGGACTGCTTTCGAAGCCGATCGTATTCCGCCAGCTCGGCCTCGGCTCTATCCGTCTGACCCGCGCGCTGGTAAACCTGAGCCACGCGGTAATGAGCCTCTGCGAAGCCGGGTTGTAACGCGATGACGCGCTCGAACTCCTCTAGAGCTTGCTCATCCCGATGTTGCCCGGAAAGCACAACGCCGAGCTGAAAGTGAGCGTCCACCAGCGAGGGATCGAGCGCAAGCGCGGAGCGGAGGGCCTGTTCCACGCGGTCCGCATCAGCCGGATTCCGGCCTGCCGCGCCGCTGCGCCAGAGGCAGAACGCATAGTAGTACTGTGCGGCAGCATCTTTCGGCTGGCTCTTCGCGTACCTCTCGAAGCGCGAGAGCACCTCTTCGGTTTTCAGAGGCGACGCGGCGTACGTCTGAGCCAGGAAGAAGTACGCGGCGCGTTCGGAAGGGTTCAGGTCCACGGCCCTGCAGAGCGCGTCGAGCGCATCGGCGTAGCGACCGCTGGAATAGTCGGCCACGCCGAGTCCCAAAAGCAGTCTGGCGGAACGCGGATAGCGCGCTGTTGCTTGCTGAAAGAAGCTAATCGCCTGTTGGTAGTCGCCCTGCAACAAAAGGCCGTTGCCGCGGCTGAAGGTCTGTAACTCCTCATCGGTACGGTTCGGTGATCCTGCCCCTCCGGCGATCTCCCCCAGAGCGGCCCGCATTTGCGCACCTTGCGCCTGCGAGGAGTAGCCTCCGGCATCCACCGATCCTGGGACTCCGCCAGGCTTGAGAGGGGCCGAATCAGAAAACTGGAAGACGGTGTCCACTTGCTTCGAGCGCGCAACGCACGCTGCCTGGTTAGAGGGCTCAACTGAGGACTCCAGAGTGGCGATCATGGTTTGCTCGCGGCCTGGTTCGATGCGGAAGCTGCCGCGCCACACCCGATAACACGGAGCTTCGACGGCGAGGTCATAGGCTCCGGCGGCCAGTTGTGAACTGAGGTAGGCACCGTCGCTCCCGGTGAGGGCCTTCAAATTGGGTGGCTTGCCTGCGAGCCCGATCGAAAGCTCAGCGCCGGTGACTTTTACGCCCGATGACGTCACGACGGTCACCCGAAGCGTTCCCTGATCCTGGTCCGCGCCCTGCGCTGACCCCTGGCCCGCTCCGCTCACGATAAGGGCAGGCCAAAATGCCACCCGAGCCTGGAGGCAAGACCGTCGGGCTATCAATCCGGCAGCCCCGAGGAGGCTAACCATTACAAGTATGCCTAGCTTACTTTTGGGCACGATGCGTCGCGGGCAAGCCCCGCCTTCTTAAAACGTGTTACAAAAGGTCTTTCCACCCCTGACGTTCCATTTCGACCACAGCTTTTCCGATGTCCTGTGACCGGTTCCGGTCAGCAACCACAATCGCGTCCGGGGTCTCGACAATAATCAGGTCTCGCACTCCGACGGCCGCTACGAATTTGCCGGCGACAATCAGATTTCCTTCAGCGCCCAGGCAAAGGCTGCGCTGCGGCCGCACATTCCCTTGCCCATCCTTGGGCCGCAGCGCGTAAACCTCAGACCAGCTTCCCACATCGCTCCACCCGAGGTCCGCTGCCACAACATAAACCTCGTCCGCCTTTTCCGCCACGGCGTAGTCGATGGAGATTTTTTCAAGCTTGGGATAAATCCGCGCAAGGGTTTTGGTGTTTTGTGCGCCGCCGGCCCGGGCAATGCGAACCAGGTCGCGCGCCATCTCGGGTTTGAAGCGGCGCAGATTGGCGAGCAGCGTGGAGGCCCGCCACACAAACATGCCGCCGTTCCAAAGGTAGTCTCCCGAGGCCACGTACTTCGCGGCCACCGGCGCTTTCGGCTTCTCCTTGAAGCTTTCCACCCCGTAGATTTTTTGTCCTTCGAGCTCTGCTGCGAAATCGCTGCGGTGGATGTACCCAAAACCGGTGTGGGCAGAACTCGGTTTGAGCCCGATCAGCAGTGACCGGCCCTCCATCCACGCCCATCGCAGCGCGGCACGAAGCGCGCGCCGGAAGACAGCCGGCTTGGCGATGAGGTGGTCGGAAGGCAACACCACCATCATGCCTTCGGGGTCGAGCCGCAGAATTTCGTGCGCTGCCAGGCCGAGGCTGGGCGCCGTGTTGCGCGCGGCCGGCTCAGCGACGATCTGCGCAGGCGGCACTCGCGGCAGGAGAGCAGCGATTCTGTCCTTGAGCAGCGTATTCGTGAAGACGAACGTGCGCTCCGGAGGAATCAGCGCCTGAATGCGCTCCGCCGCACGTTCCAACAAGGTTCCGGCGCCGAAGACGCCTTCCAAAAGCTGCTTGGGACGTTCGCGCCGGCTGGCGGGCCAGAAGCGCGTGCCGCTACCGCCAGCGAGAATTACGGCGTAGGAGTGATTGAAAATCGAGTCGCGAGTCATTGGCAGAGTCAACAGTTCACAGTCGAAAGTCAAAGTTAGCCGCGCATCGACATAGCCCAAGTGAGATGCCAGAGAGCGCAGAATTTCTGGCAGCCGGCCCGAGCTCAATGGCACTTCTGACAGCCAAAGAAAAACTCAACACGGAGGCCGCTGAGGCCTCACAGAGAACACAGCGCGGCTTCGCCGCAACCAAAGTGGAGTTCTCCGTGACCTCTGTGCCTAGAAGTCTCTAACGCGGAGTTCACGGAGGTTCTGTGGCCTCAGTGTTGAAGGCTTTTGGCCACAGAGGGCACGGAGAATACCTCTGTACTACTAATGATGAAAGTGTTTGCGGCTTGCACAAATTCTTCCAGACCCGTTTGGTTGCGGCTACGCCGCGCTATAGCCTCCGTGATCTCTGTGGTGAATTTTTCTTTTGCTTGCGGCCAAGGGCCGCGCCAGGTTGAGTCCTTGTTCTTGGCATCGCAAGATCAATCCTCGAATACCACCTTCCCAATCACTTCCGGCGAGATACTCCGGCGCGCCAGCGGCCGGCGAAAGTCGCTCTCAAGCTCCGGCACGTAAAACCGCAGAAGGCGCGACGGTTTCTCCGGAACCAACCGGTATGGGCTGGAGCCTGCCGGCACCACCCAGGTCTGGCCCGGACGGAAGGCCAACCACCCGGCTTCGATCTCCACCCGGCCGGCGCCGGAAATCACGGCCAGGCATTCGACTCGGTCCTTGGAAGCGGGGAACTTGGCCGGCTCGCGGAGCCCCAACTCCTCCACCGCGAAGTGGCGGCACGCCACCGCATAGCGCCGCTTCCCAAAGGGTTCCTGAAACTCGAGTTTGGGCAGATCACGGCAGGCAGGCGCGTCAAGCTCGGTGGTCTCAAGACCGCGCTTGAGATGAAGCTGACGAGGCCGCCCCGTGGCATCGAGGCGGCCATAGTCATCGAGGCGATAGGTGACGTCGCTGGTCTCCGAGACTTCGAACAGCACCAACCCCGGACCCAGCGCGTGCAAGGTTCCGGCCGGCACGTAAACAGCCTCCGCAGACTTGGGACGAAACCGGTTGGCGAACTCGAGCGAGCGCGCCTCGCGGCAGGCGGCCTCCAACGCTGCGCGCGTGGTTTCTTCCGGGAGCGCCAGGGCGATCTCCGCGTCTCGTTCGCAATCGATGAAATACCACGCCTCCGTCTTGCCGCGGCTCTTCTCATGGCGCGCGGCGTAATCGTCATTGGGGTGGACCTGCATCGAAAGCCAGTCACTGGTGAACAGGAATTTTGCCAGCAGTGGAAAGGCACCCCCGCTGCATCGCCGCCCGCAGAGCTCGGTGGGCCAGCTTTTCATGACCTCACCTAGAGTCACGCCCGCCACCGGGCCGCTCAAGAACGTAGCCTGCTCGCCCGTCAGCCACGCCTCGCCGATTTGAGGAAGGGTCGCTTCAGCGTACTCGGCCTCTGCGCTCTCGGCGCCCGGGAGCATAGGATTGGGACCACCATCCCCCGCATCCATCTCGGGCGCCGGGTAGAGCGGCTCAAGATTCTCGCGGCCCCAAATTTTTTCTTTGAAGTCGGGAGCAAGCAGTAGCGGAGTGTCAAGCTTTGGCATAGGCGGGGGCATAAGCGGCGGAAGCGTGGGCCGGCCAGATCTGTTTCAAAAAGGCGGCGAACCGCGTCAAACCTTCCTCGATTTGCTCGAGCGAGGCGGCGTAGGAAAAGCGCAGATGTTCGTCAGTCCCGAAGGCGGAGCCCGGCACCACGGCCACATGGGCCTCGTCGAGCAATCGCGTGGCAAGGGTGGTGACGTCGAGTCCGGCCGTCAGACACTCGCGTACGTTTGGATAAGCGTAAAACGCTCCCTCCGGCATGGTGCAACGCACACCCGGCAAGGCGTTCAGACCAGCAACGATGCGATTGCGGCGGCGTTCGTATTCCGCCCGCATGGCTTCGACGGAATCCTGCGGGCCGGTCAGCGCTTCGACGGCGGCGCGCTGCACAAACGAGGTTACGTTCGAGGTGGAGTGGCTTTGAAGCTTCACCATGTTCGAGATCAGCTTCGAGGCGCCCAGAGCGAAACCCACACGCCAGCCCGTCATGGCGTAGGTTTTGGAAAGCGAGCCCACCACCACCAGGTTTTCACGGTTGCCCGAAGCTCCCAGCGAAAAGGGCCGAAGGTTGTCGTACAGAAACCGGCAGTAACATTCGTCCGACAGCAGCCATAAGCTGTGCCGTACGGCCAGCGCCAGCAGCTTTTCCATTTCTTCCGCCGGCACGACGGCGCCGGTGGGATTGCTCGGCGAATTCACCATGATCAGCCGTGTTTTCGGCGTGATCAGCCGTTCCACGGCGGCGGCTCGGATGGCGAAACCCTCGTCCTCGCACGTCTGAAGCATAACGGGCTGGCCATCGGCGTAACGGATGATGTCAAGAAACGACGTCCAGTAGGGCACCGGCAAAATGACTTCATCGCCAGGGTTCACGAGGGCGGACACAGCTTCAAAGATGCCCTGCTTGCCGCCCACGGTCACCACACATTCCTCCGGCTGGTAGTTGGAGCCGAAGTCATGACGGTGGCGCTCCACGATGGCGCGCTTGAGGTCGCTAATC
>JASHYZ010000627.1 GCA_030042795.1 Terriglobia bacterium
TTTATGGAATCCAGGTGGCCGGAACGTACTGTCCTCCGTTTCGCCCTCTGACGGAGGACGAAGAGGCCGACTTGGTGGCTCGCGTTCAAGCCGCCGGGCCCGACGTACTTTGGGTGGGACTGAGTACCCCCAAGCAGGAGCGCTGGATGCACGCGCAGCGCGGCCGGTTGGGCGTGCCTGTACTGCTGGGCGTAGGAGCGGCGTTTGACTTCCACACCGGAGGAGTTCAGCAGGCTCCGGTCTGGATGCAGGAAAATGGCTTGGAATGGCTCTTCCGGCTGGTGGTTGATCCCAAAAGGCTGTGGCGCCGCTATCTGATCAACGGTCCAAGGTTTGCGTGGAATGCGTCGTTGGAGTTGCTGAACCTGAGAAAATTCACTTAATGTTGCGGAGGGAATGGGCATGAATTGGGAAGGTCGCAAAGTCTTGGTGACGGGCGGGGCGTCGTTTATCGGGTCCAACCTGGTCAAGAATTTGTTGAAGCGAGGGGCCGATATTCGCGTCGTCGACGACCTCAGCAGCGGCAAGCTGGCCAACATCAAGGAACACGTGGATGCGGGTCAAGTTGAATTTATTGAGGGCGACCTGCGCGTTCAGAGCATCGCGGAGCTCGCGGTGGAGGGCGTTAGCGTTGTGTTTCATCTTGCTGCTGACCACGGAGGCCGCGGATACGTTGACCTCCATCAGGCCGCCTGCGCCACCAACTTGATGTTGGATGGCCTGGTCTTTCGCGCCGCCTATCAGGCCAAAGTCGAAAAGGTGGTTTACGCCTCGTCGGGCTGTGTCTACCCCAACTACATTCAGACGGACCCCAAGGAGATGCTCTATTTGACGGAAGACAAAGTGGGACCGCCCTACGACGCCGACAATATGTACGGTTGGGCTAAACTCATGGCGGAAATGACCCTGCGCTCCTACTACAAGGACTGGGGAATGAAGTCCGCCTCGTGCCGCTATTTCACCGTTTATGGGCCGAACGGCGTTGAGAACCACGCTGTGATCGCCATGATCGCGCGGGCGTTCATCAAGCAGGACCCCTTTGTGATCTGGGGTACCGGAGAACAGATTAGAAACTGGACCTACATAGACGACATCGTTCGGGGAACCATTCTGGCGGCCGAGAAGATTGACGACGGAACAGCCGTGAATCTTGGCACCATGGAGCGGATTCGGGTGATTGACGCTGCCCGGCAAATCCTGGCGTACCTCGGTCATGAGGCACCGATCGAAACTCATCCTGAGATGCCCACCGGGCCTTACAACCGTGTGGCGGACAACTCCCTCGCGCGGAACCTGCTGGGCTGGGAGCCTGAGGTGCTATTCGAGGAGGGACTGCGCCGCACGATCGACTGGTACGTCGCCAGCAAGAAGCAGGAAGAGGTGGCGTCCATCCTGGGCCACATGCTGACCGAGCGCTAGATACGCCGCGCGAGTGCGGTGCTCGATTCTAAACCAAGGGGCAGCCCTTGTGGCCGCCCCTTTTCCGGCAACCTTCTCAGCATCGTCAACCCGATATGCCCACAGCAACCGAAGTGAAGAGCCAAGAATCGGCAGCGACCGGCGCGAGCCGCGGACGCCAGATTGCCCTCGTCATTGCGATTCTCGCGATCGCCTTCAACCGCCGCATTGCTCCCACGATCAGCCGCGACTGGCTGAACTCGATTCCGCTGCTGGGCGCGCTTTACATTGGGTACTGCATCATCGCGCTCCGAAAGGTGTTTGGAACAAGCGGTTACATAGGGCGGTGCTTGTCAAGTAACCCGCCGGTTCCCAAGCCGACCGGAGCATTCCTGTTCTCGCCCTGGTTTCGTTCTTTGATTCTGATTGTGGTGTTCCTGGTGGCGGCCGAGTTTGGCTTGCGCTGCTTCAGTTACCATCGGGCGCTGATGTACGAGCGGCAGGGTGACCTCCTGTTTACACCGGTTCCTGACCAACAATACGTGGAGAAGATTTCCTTGACCTCCTCGACGATCAATAGCTACGGGTTGCGCGGCGCACCGGTGCCCGCAAGCGCCACCGAGGAAGGCAAACCCACCCTTCTTTGCCTTGGGGATTCCGTGACCTACGGATACGGCGTGGACGATGACCAGACCTATCCGGCAGACCTGCAGAGAGACCTTAACCAACAGTCGCCAGGGATCTACACAGTGCTGAACGGCGGGGTGGATGCTTACCCCATTGCTCTCGAAGATCAAAAGTTCCTCTACCTATGGAACCGCGGGCTGCGTCCAGCGGCGGTCCTGGTAGGTTACAGCTTCAACGAAGGCGGCATCGGACTTCAGGCCGCGAATGGCGACGCGAAGGTGAAGGATCAAATTGCGGAACGGGTGAAGGCCAAAGATCGGCTGCGCAGTATCGCTCTGTACACCTTGGTGGTGGAAAACTGGGCTCGTCACTACTACGACCGCATGAAGGGGCATTTGGTGCCTGGCACGAATTTCATGGAGCTCTCCCAGGCTGAGGCTGCTGACCTGTACGATCAATTCCTTGACCGGTTTGTCTCTGACTTGCGTTCCCACAATGTGAAGCCTGTGTTCGTGCTGTTTGCGGGTTATGACGGCCGGACGGGGCGATACGATGACCAGGGTCCTTTTCAGATAGCTTTCGCCAAGTACGCCGAGGCCCACGGGATTCCGCTGCTTCGCACCGTAGAAGCCTTGAGTCCGGGAGACCCGCAGGGTTCAGACCTCCACGAATATTTTCTCGACCACGCTCATATGACCGGGCAAGGAACTGCAAAGGTGGCGGCGGCCCTGGCTGAATTTCTGCCTAAAGCTATTGCAAATTGAACTGGCTGTAGAGTCTGTGTGAAAACTCGTGGATTCCCGCTTTCGCAGGAATGACGAAGTCGGAATAGGGCGTCTAAGTCCAACACTGTCACCCCCGCGAAGGCGGGGGGGGGGCCATCCTGGACAATCGTCAAGCGCGAGTTTTCACACAGACCGCCGCTACGGCAGCTCTTTGGCAATCACGATGCTAGTTCTCGGCATTTCCGATCTCGAACACGACACCGCCGCAGCTCTTCTCGGGGAGGAGGGTTTTCTCGGCGCCATTGAAGAGGAAAAGCTGAGCCGCGCGCCTGCCGCCGGTATTCCGCAGATGGCTATCGACCGCTGCCTCTCCGAGGTGGGAGCCAAACTTTCGGGATTGACTCTCGCAGGTGTCGCCTGCCGTCCCAAGCGCGCCTGGCTGCGTGATGAAGGCGGCCGGCGCAGCGCGTTTGTTTCCCCCACCTGCTGCCCTGACCTCCGCGACTCACAGGACGCGCTACGCTGGAAGCTCAATCAACTCCGGCTGTTTCGCCGATCGCTCGGCTCTGCTGCGCCTCTCGTCAACTTTGAGCACCATCTCTGCCATGCTGCCAGCGCGTTCTACCCGAGTGGCTTCGAGCACGCTTTGATTTTGACGCTCGACCAGTGCGGCGACATGTGGTCAGGTCTCGTGGCCGTTGGCGAGGGATCGAAGCTCTCGCGTCTGAA
>JASHYZ010000057.1 GCA_030042795.1 Terriglobia bacterium
CCGACGCCAAGCCGAATGTTCACGAACTCACTACCCGCCAGTAGCCACCATCGTCACCCAACAGGCAATGGGCCGATAAGTGCGCAGACGCGTAGTTACGGCGCCTCCCTTAAGGCTGCGGGCTCGACGAGGTGGCACGAATAAGTTTTGATCACCAACCACACCGGGCGGCCGGGCCGTAGGCGCAACTCCTCGCACGCGTCCGGCGTGAGATGGACCTCAAACGTTACTCCCGCCTCTACCGAGACGAGCACCGTGACGCCGCGGCGCTCAACCGAGACAATACAGCCTTGAAACGCGTTCCGCGCGCTCAATCCGCGGGGCCGGTCAGTGGCAACAATAATGTCGCCGGCCCGTATGGCAATTCGCACCGGCGAGCCAACTTCCGCGCCACCTAACGGAACCTCCAATTCCACGGCGCTGTCCTTCAGGCGGCAGCGCATGGTGCCGTGATCCGGACGGAGATGGGCGACCGTCGCGTCAAAAATATTCTCAAAATCGGCCAGTTGGGCAACCGTCTCATGGCGCGGCGCGCCCAGCACTTGTTGCGGGGTGCCTTGGGCCAGAACCTTGCCGGAAACCAGCACAATTACGCGTTCGCCCAAAGCAAAGGCTTCGGCGGGCGAGTGCGTGACGTACAGAATCGGGATTCTGCGCGCGGCATTCCACTTGCGCAGGTCTGAAATGATGGAAGACTTGGTGGCGGCATCGAGCGCGGAGAGCGGTTCATCGAGAAGAAGAGTTTTGGGGTCAGTGATGAGCGAACGGGCCAGCGCCACCCGCTGACGCTCACCGCCTGAGATTTCGCTGGGCTTGCGACGCCGCAGGTGCGCGAGGCGGAAAGATTCCAATACAGCGGCAATGCGCCCGCGCCGTTCGCCAGCAGGAATCTTCGCGAGGCCGTATCCCACATTCTGCTCCACGGTCAAGTGGGGAAAGAGCGCCAGGGTTTGAAACAGGTATCCGATGGCGCGCCGCCGTACAGGAACGTCGATCCTCAATTGAGAGTCGAACAGCACAAGAGCGCCAACGGCGACGCGGCCGGCGTCCGGGGAATGGAGGCCGGACACGCAGTGAAGAAGCGTGGTCTTGCCGGCGCCCGACGGCCCGAACAGGATTGTGAAGCCGGCCGCCGCCCGGAGTTCTGCGTCCAACTCGAAGCCGCCGGGCAGCTTCTTGCGGACACGCACCACGAGTTCGGCCGGGTTTGTCAAGATCATTGCCGTTCGGGCAGTGTCTCAGTTTGGCGTAGGGGCGGCCCTTGTGGCCGCCCAAGTAACAGCACTGCCTCGAAATGGGCGGACACAAGGCCCGCCCCTACGCCAAACTGAGACACTGCCGCCGTTCGATGGCAAGCCTGAGTTACGTAATATGAAGTGTGAAGGGGGAATCGTAAAAATGAAAGTCAAAACTGAGGACCCGAGTGTGGCCCCGGTGTGGATTCCCGCTTACGCGGGAATGACGATGGGTAAGAGACCTTATATCTGGTCGAGGAGGATATTTTCACCTTACCCGTGAAGTGGCCACACAGCCCAGATTCGTCGGTTGAGCGCGTACGTGATGGAGAGCGTCACGAACGAAAACAGCAGCAGCAGCAGCGCCATGTGGTTCGCCGCCGCGAAATTGAGCGACTGCACTTGGTCAAAGATCGAGATGGAAACCGTGCGCGTGACGCCGGGAATATTTCCGCCGACCATGAGCACCACGCCGAATTCTCCTATCGTGTGCGCGAAGCTCAGAACCACTCCAGTGATCACACCGCCAATGGAAAGTGGCAGGATCACTCGAAAGAAAGTTCGCCACCGGGACGCGCCAAGGATAGACGAGGCGCTGATCAGGTTCGGGTCAACCATGGCGAAGGCTGCGGCCGCGGGCTGCACGGCAAACGGCAGGCTGTAGAGGATCGATGCCACCAACAAGCCTCCGAATGTGAAGGGCAGACTGTGGCCGAACCAAGAAACGCACCATCGGCCGAGCGGACTGCGCGGGCCCAAAGCCACCAGGATGTAAAAGCCTAGCACCGTGGGAGGAAGCACAAGCGGCAGGGCAACCACAGACTCCACCAGAAACTTCCAGCGCCAGCGCGAAAACGTAACCCAATAGGCGACGGGGAGAGCCAGGACCGCCAAGATTGCACACACGGTGACGGCCAGTTTCGCAGTGAGAGTTATGGCAGACCAGTCCATCTTCTGATCGCGGACTTATCGCGCCGCGGAATTTTCAGGCGCCACAAATCCGTAGCGGTGCATCAAGGCGACAATCTCGGGTTGCTGAAGATAGTCGAGAAACTGCCGCGCCAGTTGCTTCTTCTGCGACGACTTCAAAATGACGCACGCCTGGTCAATGGGAGGGTACGAGGAAGACGAAATCTCGAATGATCTGCCCTTGCCCGCCATCGCCGGGGCCAGGGTCAGCGACAGCGCAAGGATACCCGCGTCGGCGTCGCCCGAGAGCACGAATTGCGCGGTCTGGGATATATTCTCACCCATCACCAGCTTATCCCGCACCTTGTCGTAAATCTGCTCGTGCTGCAGCGCGGCTACAGCGGCCCGGCCGTAAGGTGCGTGCTCCGGATTAGCGATGGCGATCTTGTGCACACCAGGTTCAAGCAGAGTCTTAAGCCCGCTGCCGAGGTCGACGGCCGAGCCGTTCGGAACCCACAGCACGATTTTGCCGGCAGCGTAGCGGTAAAGGCTGCCGGGCTCCACCAAGCCCGCGTCGTCCAGTTTTTGAGGGTAGCTGATGTCTGCTGAGAAAAACAGATCGTACGGAGCGCCGTTTTTGATCTGAGAATAAAAGTTACCCGACGAACCGAACGATAACTTCACAGAATTCCCGGTGTCCTTCTGAAAGCGGGCCGCGACTTCCTGGAAGGCAAACGTCAAGTCCGCCGCGGCAGCCACGGTGATCTGCTCCGCGTGAGCTCGCGCGGGTGCCGCCAGCACCAGTAGCAGCAGACTGGCTAGAATTCTCATCGCTTGACCAAGCCTCAATATACACTTTTACGTGTAGCTCGCTCAAGCGAACCAGCTTAAAACGACTGAGCTGCGCGGGCAAGTAGGTCTGTGATATCACGGCTGGCCGTCAGCCGGAATCAACTCTAATTGAACCGACTGGCTTTGGCCATCCGAGATGTGGACCGATTGTCCCTTCGTTTCGTACGGCTGAAGCAGGCCAGGGTCCGACTGCAGGTCGGGGTCAGGATCTTCGA
>JASHYZ010000628.1 GCA_030042795.1 Terriglobia bacterium
GATAATGAGTATCCGCTGATCACCTTCCAACCGGCGGGCGCTTCGACCACAAGATTGATGGGGTCGGGCTTGTGGCCCACGACATACATGAAGGTGGAGGCGCCGTTCAGGTTGGCGTGAGCGGCGTCGATCTGGGAGAACGAGCCGTTCAAGTCATTGCCGAACACCCGGTAGCGGACCCTTACTTCGCTCGCTCCGCCGGTTTGCACGTCCCAAGTCTGCTTGTCGGGCTGCGACCACGGCAGCGCTTGACCTTCCGCGCCGGAGGCTTCAAAATCTTGAACGTTCTTGGCGAAATCATAGATGGCGTATCGCCCGGGCGACCACGCGGGCATCGCGAAATCGAGCGTTGGCGCGCTCACGTCGTGGACGTCGATCTCAATCTCTGCCAAGTGGGTGGTGGGCCGCTCGATGCGCACACGGTAGGCGAGCTCAAGCGGCTTCTGGGGGACTTCCGGCCTAGCCTGCGCTGGCCTTGCGGAAAGGGTTTGGCTGCATGCGACGGCGAGCCACATGCACGCTGAATAGGTGAGGGCAGACAGGCATGCGAGCAACGATGCGTGACGTAGACCTTTCAAGGATACTTTTAGGCAGCTTGTCAGTGCGGCCTTCCCAAGGGCTCCGAGGCGGATCGGGTCACAGGCTCGGCGGAATGAGCCGCACCCACCGGCTCCTCTTCAAGACCAGGTGTATCTACTTCGTGGGACGGCGGCTCAATCACGGCTTCGCCATTAGCCCTGTCAGTGGAGCGGACCGCGTCGGCCGGGCTCAGTTCGAGCGCCCGGTCCACGACCTCGCGGATGCCGCGCGCGTAATGCACCTGAATACCTTCAAGCAACTCGGGGCCCAAGTCCTCGCGGACGTTCGGTTCGTTCTCAGCCGGAAGGAACACTTCCCCAACTCCGGCGCGCTTGGCAGCCAACACTTTCTCCTTGATGCCGCCCACCGGAAGCACCTGGCCGCTCAGCATGATTTCGCCGGTCATGGCCACACGCGGCCGCAAGGGCCGTTTAGTGAGCGCCGAAACCAGGGACGTCACCATCGTAACGCCGGCGGAGGGGCCGTCTTTGGGAATGGCGCCCGCGGGCACGTGAATATGGATGTCGTGCTCCCTAAAGAAGTCCGGATCGATGTCGTACTCGACCGCGTGGCTTCGCACCCAGGCGAGCGCCGCCTGCATGGACTCCTGCATTACCTGGCCCACGTGGCCGGTCATGGTGAAGCTCTTTCCGCCTTTCATCACCGTGGTCTCGATGAAGAGCACGTCGCCGCCGGTCGGCGTCCATGCCAGGCCTACGGCCACGCCGGGCTGCCTCGTGCGCTCGATGAGCTCGGCGTCAAGCCGGAACTTGGGAATCCCAAGATCGGCCTCCAAGGTCTCCGTCGTTACTACCAGTTTCTCAGTAGAGCCTTCCGCGATGCGGCGAGCCTGCTTACGGCAGACGGTGGCGATTTCACGCTCGAGATTCCGCACGCCGGCCTCGCGGGTGTAACTGCGGATGATCTGCGCGCAGGCCTCGCGTGTGAACTCAATTTGCTCCACGTTCTTGATGCCGTTCTCCTCTGTCTGTTTGGGAATCAAGTGCCGGAACGCGATCTCGATCTTCTCCTCTTCCGTGTAACCCTGAAGCTCCAACACCTCCATCCGGTCGAGAAGCGGCGGCGGAATGGTGTCGAGCACGTTGGCCGTGCAGATGAAGAGCACCCGTGAGAGGTCAAACTGCACGTCCAAATAATTGTCGCGGAAGTGCGAGTTTTGCTCCGGGTCCAGCACCTCGAGTAACGCCGAGGAGGGATCTCCCCGAAAGTCGCGGCCTACTTTGTCGACCTCGTCCAGGACAAAGACGGGGTCGCGTGTCTCAACGCGGCGAATGCCCTGCATCACCTGGCCGGGCAAGGCGCCGATGTAAGTGCGCCGGTGGCCGCGGATCTCGGCCTCGTCATGAATACCGCCCAGCGAAATCCGGACAAACTTGCGATCAAGCGCACGCGCCACAGATTTCGCCAGCGACGTCTTGCCGACGCCGGGTGGCCCCACGAGGCAAAGGATGGGTCCCTTCATGCCAGGCTTTAGCTTCAGAACGGCCAGATAATCGAGAATTCGTTCCTTCACCTTTTCCAGGTCGTAATGGTCGGCGTCAAGCACGTCGCGCGCCTTCCCGAGGTCGACCTGGAGCTCGGTGAACTTGTTCCAGGGCAGCGTGACAAGCCAGTCAAGGTAGGTGCGGGTGACGTGATAATCGGCAGCCGCAGGCGACATGCGGGCCAGCCGCTTCAGCTCCCGTGTGGCCTCTTTATAAGCCTCTTCCGTCATCGAGGCGGCTTCAATCTTTTGCCGCAATTCCTCGATTTCCTGTTGCTCGTTCTCTTCGCCCAACTCCCGCTGGATGGCCTTCATCTGCTCGCGGAGGTAGTAGTCGCGCTGGCTTTGGGTAACCTGGTCTTGAACGTCAGACTGGATCTTGGAGCGAAGCTGCTGCACCTCAACTTCCCGGGCAAGCTGCTTCATAAGACGGTCCATGCGGCCCTTCAAATCGAGGCTTTCGAGAAGCTCCTGACGCTCAGTGTTCGAGATGGAGGGCAGATTGGCGGCGATAAAGTCCGCGAGGCGCGACGGGTCCTCGATGTTCATGGCCACCGTTTGCAGGTCATCCGAAAGAGTGGGCGAGAGCTGCACCACCTGTTGAAACAGGGCGGTGACGCTCCGCACCAGGGCCTCAAAGTCCGCTTCCTTAGGATCGGCAATGATGTCCGTGAGGGGGCGGACCTTCGCCCGCAGGAAGGGTTCTGTTTGGATCACCTCGTCCAGTGCGATCCGCTGCAACCCCTCCACGAAAATGAAGAGGCTTTGGCTCGGCAGCTTGATGATCTTGTGCACGAAAGCCGCCGTGCCGATCTGATAGAGATCGACGGGCTGCGGGTTTTCCACGCGGGGATCGCGCTGGGAGATCACGCCGATCAGCTTTTCGTCTTCCTTGAGTTCGCTGATGAGCTTTAGCGAGCTGTCACGTCCGACTGTGAGCGGCAGGATGGCGTTCGGAAACAGCACCGTGTCGCGGACAGGTAAAATGGGCAGCTCATTGAAGTCAGTTGGTTTCTTTTGTTTGGATGCCACGTTATATCACCTCACGGCGACCCTGGCCCCTCCCCGCCCAGCCGGCCGACGCCGGCGGGAGTCCATCCCCCCAACTATCCTATACGTAACAGGGAAATAGTCAAACTTGCGGGAGCGCCTTTCAGCCGGGTCTCGGCCAGTAGCAGTCAATTAGATGCCGGCGGTCACCTAGGGGTGCTGGAACCTGATGCAGCACCTCGCCGCGACCTGGATTGTCAGCTTACAAATGGCCCAGATGGTTCGTGAGCGTAGCATCGAACGGGCGGAAGAGCACGATTTTAACCATGCCTCAGAGTTTCTACTTTTCGCACGCGCAGTCAGCGGAGTCATCACCTTGCCCCAAGGCCAAATGCAGAAAGGCCATCATTAGGCGCCGATTAACGGCCGGGGACCGAGTCTGGCCAAATCCTAGCAAACCATTGATTCTGAGTGACATTCCAGCTTCGTTGGCATCAACTTTTTCGTTCGCCCCTGGCAACCCTGTACCAGCCTGCCAAGCGGTTAGCCCAGACTGACCAGCGCCCAGTCAAGCCCACGCCCGCGCCTTTGCTTTCTTCCAGTCCTTCAGGAATTCGCGCGCCGCATTGGCACCGCTGGCACCGGTTAGGCCAACGCCTGGATGTGTGCCTGAGCCACAAAGGTACAGCCCTCGGATGGGCGTCCGGTAGGCCGCCCAACCCAGGAGCGGCCGCAGGCTGAAAAGCTGGTCCAGAGCAAGCTCACCATGAAAGATGTGCCCGCCAGTAAGGCCAAGCTGGTCTTCGAGGTCCAGCGGCGTGATGACTTGGCGGTGAAGAATCAGACCAGGCAGGTCCGGCGCGTGTCGGGCTAGCGTCTGCACCACCACGTCGCCCAGCGAATCCCGCTGCTGGTTCCAAACCCCGTGGCAGAGCTTATAGGGCGCAAACTGAACGTAGATTGACATCACGTGCTGACCTCGCGGCGCAAGGTCCGGGTCAGACAGCGTAGGGATGACGGCCTCAAGGTAGGGCTCGGCTGAGAACTCGCCGTACTTGGAGGCATCAAAGGCGCGTTCAAGGTAGTCAATCTCCGGCCCGATGTGGATGCGCCCGGCCAATGCCGTCACGTCCTGGCCGCCCATCGCTGTGAACGTCGGTAGTCCTGCTAGTGCCAGATTGATCTTGGCGAGCACTCCGCTTGACCGGTAACTTCGCACGCGGGCAGCGAAGTCCGGCTCGAGTTGAGCAGGGCCCACCAGCCCTAGGAAGGTTCGCCGTGGGCCTGCGCAGGAGATGACGGCGCGGGCAGCGATCTCTTCACCGGTCGTGAGCGTGACGCCCGTAGTGGAGGAGTTTCGGGTGTTGATGGCCGCCACTTCGGTGCCCGTGCGAATCTCGGCGCCGGCCTGCGTGGCCGCTTGCGCCAGAGCGGTGGCAAGCTTCCCCATGCCCCCTCGCACAAACCAGACGCCGCTCGCGGGCTCGGGATCGAACGCGGCGCGCAGAAGCAGAAGCGCCCCTGACCCTGCCGACCAGGGCCCGAGCGCAGCTCCGAAAATGCCGCGAGACGCCACCACAGCGCGCAGAGGCTCAGACTCAAACCATTCGGCGGCGAGGTCAGCCACCGCCATTGGTCCCCAGCGCAGCAGCCTGAACATGTCCTTGGAGCCGAGACCGCGAAGGGCACGACCAGCGCCCAGCAACCTCCAAAGGTCCGCAGCATGGGGGCTCCGAAGAGCGGGCGGCGTTTTCAGCATCAACGGTTGAAGGACCCCAGCCAGCCGGGCGAGCACGCGCGCAAAGTCGGCGTACCGAGCGGCATCGCACTGGGAAAACTGCGCAATCGACTGGGCGGAGCGCTCTGCGTCGCGGTAGAGCACAAGCGCCCGGCCGTCCAGGGATGGGGCGAACACGGCGGGGTCCGGCCGGATCAAGTCCAGTCCGTGGGAGGCAAGGCGCATGTCCCTGACGATGTTCGCAGCCAGTGGCGCCGCAGCGTGTGCAAAGGTGGACGTATGGAAGCCTGGATGGAATTCCTCGGTCACCGCAGCGCCGCCCACTACTTCCCGGCGCTCAAGCACGAGCGGGTGAAGCCCCGCCCGGCCCAAGTAGAAGGCGGTCACGAGGGCGTTGTGCCCGGCACCGATGATGATGACGTCGCGAGCGGGTGGCATTTCTGCTGAGTCAAAAAAGGGAAGTGCTCGTGCGAGGAGAGTATACCCGGGTGTTATTAGGCCCGCTTCTCCAAGCCCTCGAGGAGCCTCGTGAAGCGTTCGTCCAGGCGGCGGTCGGCTTCGCGGCGCTCGTCGGTGTAGCGATCCAGCTTGCCGCCAAGGCGATCAAGATTGTCTCCGAGCTTCTCAAGTTTTTGTTCTGTGCCGGCCGCGATGTCTGCAAGCCGATCCAGCTTGCGATCGGTTTCCTCAGAGTGCTCGATTAGGCGCTCCAGTTTGCGGCTGGTTTCCTCAGAGTGCTCGATTAGCCGCTCCAGCTTCTGTTCTGTGTGAGTGGCAATTTCGGACAAGCGGTCCAACTTGCGGCCCAGTTGCAAATTCACATCAGACAAGGCATTCAGCTTAAGGCTGGTGTTCGTATTTATCTCGGTAATCTGGGTCATCCAGTGGTCGATATCGTCGAGCTTCATAAGCCTGTCCCTCCACACACTCGAAGAGGCTTACAACTGTCCAGCAAGCTTCCGTCATCTATAGTCCATCAGCTATTTCAGATTTCCATTCTAGCCTTAGTCTCAGTCTGGTGAGTAGCATTCTATTGAGGATTACGGAATATAGTGACAACCAATACTGTAGCCGTGGTCTGCGACCGCCGTCTTTTCGGCGCTCATGAGCGCCGCCGTTACTATTTCGTAATCCCCAATAAGGCTACGCGGAACGCACTCTGATCCACTGCTGGCAACGCGTCGTTAGTTCCAATCCTTCAACACTTCGAGGGCCGCTAATCGACCCGGCGCACCCATTATGCCCCCGCCGGGATGCGCGGCGGAGCCGCAGAGATACAGACCACGAATCGGTGTGCGGTATTGCGCCCAGCCGGGCATAGGCCGCAGGAAGAATAACTGTTCCAGCGAGAGTTCCCCTTGAAAAATGTTGCCCTCGGTCAACCCGAACTCGCGCTCGAGATCGAGAGGAGTGAGAACCTGGCGGTTCAGGATGATGTTCTTGATGTTGGGCGCGTACTCCGCCAGTGTGTCGATTACGGTGTCTCCGAAGGACTCGCGCTTTTCGTCCCAAGTACCGTCTTTCAGGTGATAGGGGGCATACTGCACGAAGCAGGACATCACATGCTTGCCCGGCGGCGCCACGGAAGGA
>JASHYZ010000629.1 GCA_030042795.1 Terriglobia bacterium
ATAGAGCGGCAGCGCCGCCTACAGTTCAAATATAATAGGAGGACTTAAATGAGAACAATTGGAGAAGTTGAGGCCCAGTTTGAAGAGAAAGTTTCTGAAGTATTAAAAGAATTGAGTATTCCGACAAGTGGTTTGCAACCCGAAGTCCGCATTCGCGGTGAATCAAGAAAGAAACGGCAGAGCGCGTCTTTTGAAACGAGCTGGTCTCCGGATAGAGATTCCATCGAAATCACGTTTGAAGTCAAATCAGACCGATTGCCGGCGGCGTCTAAGCCAACACCGCGCTCTGGGTCAACACCCACGCCGGATCCGAAGCCCAAATCGGGCAGCGCAAGCGATCCCGTTTCCGACTTAATTAAGGCGCTAGACCGTGCTGAGTCGCAGCCCGGGTACAAATTCGTTGCTCTGAAATGGTTTCGTGATACGGCTCTACCCTCAGAAGGCTTCGCGTGGGCGAACACCGATTCCATAAAGGACGTTCTCGGGGATTGCATCGACAAGCGACTAATCTTGACTAGCAAGGTGCCTAATCCGAAGTCTCCGCAATTTCCGGTCACCGCGATTCGACTGAATCGGCTCATGCCGGAAGTAAAGGCAATTGTGGGAACTCAGGACGAGGGCGCGCCTGACTTCCAGCCCGTCCCCATACGCGGTGAGAGCCTGTCCGCGACTGTACTGCGCGAGAGGCGCTAAATTTGGCGCTCTACTATCTAGACACCAGCGCGCTCGTCAAGCTGTATGTGCAGGAGCGGGGCACGGCGCGTCTTCTCGAAATAGCCAGCAACGTGACCGAGAACCGCCTCATCCTTTTGGCGATAACTCCCGTGGAAGCCCGGTCTGCTGTCAGGCGCAGAGAAAGAGCCGGAGACATCGATTCCACAACCGCAGGCGACATTCTCGACCGGATGCGGAAGCACTTCGAGACCAAGTTCATCCGGCAGGCCGTGAATGAGCTGGTTCTCGATGGGGCCCTGGAAATGATCGATCGCTATGCTCTTCGCGCTTATGATGCAGTTCAGTTATCGGGCTGCTTGACGCTCAAGACGGTCGGGGCGGAGCCCCCTACATTTGTTTGCTCCGACCAGCAGCTACTGGACGCGGCCCGATCCGAACTGCTCGATGTCCTCGACCCCAGCGCGTCGTATTGAATCAACTACCCAGCGGGCGTAGCGCGTCTATAACAGCGTCGGCGCTGTCAAGCGGAATTTAGAAACACCACGGCGTCTGCGTGCCCAAGCATGGGATTGGACAAAGCCTTGGGTGCTTTTTTCGGCGGCGCTGATTACCTGAGCTGTCCTCTGCACTTGCACGGGTTTCACAGCTCTGAGAGACAGGAGGCTGCCAGCGCTGTGATAGCATAGTCCGTGTGGAACTAAAGATCGAGCTTCCGGACGATATCGAGCAGCGCCTCGAAGGCGAGTGGGGCGATGTGCCCAGGCATGCTCTTGAGACCCTGGCTATCGAGGGCTACCGCGCACGCGCTCTCAGCCGCGCGCAAGTGCGCCGCATGCTGGGCTTTGAGACTCGCGTCCAGGCGGACGAGTTCCTCTCGCGCCACGGCGTGCCTTTTGACTACGAGGTGGAGGACTTCGAACACGACGCGGAAGCCGGCCGCTACCTCGCGGAAACCCGCAGCAAAGAACTGCAGCGGCGATGATCGTCGTCGCCGACACTACTCCTATTCACTACCTCGTTCTTCTCAGGCACGCCGACATCTTGCAGGCGCTGTACGGACAAGTGATCATTCCAGAAGCTGTCTTCCACGAGTTACAAGCGCCGGCGACCCCAGCGACCGTAAAGGAATGGGTCGCGAGTCGCCCCGACTGGCTGGAAGTGCAACACGTGTTGGTGCCTCAAGACCTCATCCTGACTGTGCTTGACCCAGGCGAGTGTGAAGCGATTGCCTTAGCGGAAGCGCTCCGGGCCGACGCATTGATCGTTGACGACCGAGCCGCGCGCCGAGAAGCCGAGCGTCGCAGACTCCGGGTCATCGGAACCCTTCGCGTGTTGGATGATGCGGCCGCGGCTGGGTTGGTGAACTTGCCCGAGGCACTTCAGCGATTGCAGGCGGCCGGGTTTTACCTCGACGCGACATTAGCGCAGTTCTTGCTTAGTCGGCATTTCACGCGCACTGGTGGCAAGCTCGCGCCCTAGCGCCGAGTGGACCTTGCCATCGCCGCGCCGGCAGGCCAACGCCAGGCTGTCTAGACTAGCAGCTTGTTGAAAAACCTTGTGGAACCGTGTCATTCCGAGCGGAGCGAGGAATCTCGCCTTGAAACTGAAGGAAATACGCGATTCCTCGTCGCCTACAGCTCCTCGGAATGACAGTTTCGGCGAGTTTTTCAACGCCGGCTGGCGCAGACCCCGGACTTCTGTGAGGTCTGCGATGTCCCGAAGGGACACGCTTAGCTTGACCCTCGGCACCGAGAAGTCGCTTCGCGAGATCGCAGACCCTACCAGGCAAGGGTCTACGCCAGCCAGAGATCATTTCGCTGGTTATAGCCGCATTGCGTCAAGGCTGCTCCTTGGGATCGCGGTACGACGAGAGCTGAAGTATGCGCAGGCCTGCAATCGACGGCAATTGACGGTCGTTCGTTAGGAAGGTCTTGCATCCTGTGCCCATCGCGCAGACCAGTTGCAACGCATCAGGCGTTTTAACACCCGTGGCGGCACGGAGCTGCGCAGCCGCTCTGAGCTGCCCGCGCGTGATGTCGACCATTCGAATTCCCCGGCTCCTTGTCAGCAAGAGTTCGTAGCGTTCCGCCAACTGAACGTCCCCGGCCCGATACGGCACCACCAAGACCTCCAGGAGCGTAAGCGCCGAAGCCACCAGTTCCCGTTCTCCTCGGTCCGCTTGCTCGAAGAGGGGCATCAGAACGGGAAGGAACTGGGGGTGCTCTTCAATAAAGTAGATGAAGATCGCGGTGTCAATCGCGACCGGACCTCGACCAAGATCAGCGATCAAGCCCACGCCGAACGCTCGCGGTCCACATGATTCAAGGCATCGACGTTCTGCCAGTGTTCTTTCCCCAAACCTTGAAGTTCGAGAATCGACAGCGCCTTCGGCGTTTCCAAGGCGTCGCTTAAGATTTGGGCGACCTCCTGCGCAATGGATCGGCGCTGCCGCTTGGCCCGTGCCTGAAGTTTTCGGTAGAGCCCGTCCGGAAGGTTTTTGACGTTAAGCGTTGCCATCGCTCCTCCACAATTCCTCCATTGTGGAGGAACTTCACGTTGCGAGTCAAGTCGGGCAGCCACGGTTAGCGATTTTCCAACCGTGGGCTTTTATCGACCGAAAGAACCCACGGTCAGAAATACGCTGACCGTAGCTACCCGCCCTTGACGCCGTGCCCGCACGCCCAGACTTGAACCCCGACGAAGCGGAGTTCGGCCGGCTGGCGCAGAGTGAAACTCTGCGGTTTTGCAGGCCCGTGCGCATCGACTGGCCTGCCCCGCTGGCCGCGGGAGCCACTGGGGATTTCACGCTTTTCAGCCCGGCGCGCCGAGATGATACAGATGACTTCTTCATTCTTCAGGGGGCTATTGTAAAGGGATTGACCACGTCGAGACCTAGACGTGCAAAGTCGGCTTCGTTGCGTGTTGCAACCTTTAGGGCATGGACACGCGCGGTTGCGGCGATCATGGCGTCCTCCAGCAGGTGCTCAGGCTTTCCTTCCATGAGCCTAGCCCACTCCCGGAAACAGGTTGCATCCATCGCCAGCGTGCTGCTCGTCGCTTCCAGTTGGTTTACCCAGGACTCGATTTCGCGAGCCTTAGTGGCATCACGTTGGCGTAGCCGTTCAATTCCTCGCTGCAACTCGCCTATGGTGACCGCCGAAATATACAACTGACTGTCGTTCAGGGCGGCGATCCACGCCACAACGCCACCGTGTGGTTTGGCTTTGCGGAGCTCGGAAACAACGTTGGTGTCGAGCAGATATCGGGTCACTCGAATTCCACCGGTGCGCGACGTTTCAAGCGGCCTTCAGCAATAAGATTTTCAAAGCGGGGGCCAGGCGCCAGCAGCAACGTCTTGAGACCGGGACGCGAGGCTTGCTGCAAACGTCGCCATTCCTCTATGGGGACGAGGATGGCGGTCTCCACTCCACGGCGCGTCACCGTCTGCGGACCTTTTTTGATAGCTGCGCGTAGAAACTCGCTGAAGCGAGCTTTGGCGTCCTGCACTTGCCACGCACTCATTACCTACCTCCGAACACATCATACTAACTAGTCAGACGTCTAGTCAAGTTGCGGATCACCACAGTACAGCCCATACATGCCGCCGCTTGCATGCAAGCGACCGGCAGCCTATCGCCAGTTCGTCTCTAACGCGGCGCTATCCTACTTGGCGTAGACGAGCTCGAAACCCGGCAGCCTTGAGGCCGATTTGTCGAAGGTCAGCGTGCGCGGGCAGCCGGCTTTGGCCCCGAGCGCTCCGATGAGCGCGTCGGCAAATGAGCCGGTTCCCTCCTTAAGCACCATCGTCGCTTGAAACACTTCCTGCTCGCCTTCAACCACCAGGCTATCAGCCTGGAGGATGCGCTCGAGAGCCGCTGCGATTTCGCTCGGTTCAAGGCCATAGGCGCGGTCCAAAACCCAGACGGTCTCCACCATGGCTACGACGCTGATGAAACCTGGGTTTTCCTCGGTGATACGAGCCTCCATGATCTCGGTGGCTATCGGGGATTGTAGGGGATCGTCCTGGGCGAGATAGCGAACCAGGATGTTGGTATCAAGTCCGATCATCGGCCTCGGTTTAGATGACGTGCGCCCGCCGCCCCCTCTGCGATAGCCTTACGCATTCGCTCGATGGACACCGGTCGGCGGGATCGCTTGAGGATACCTCTTAAAGCCGTGACCGGGAGTTTGGGCAACAGAACTACCGTGCCATCAGGGTGGAGGAAAAACTTCACCCGGTCCCCAGGCTTTAGCCCGAGGTGTTCACGAACGGCCTTCGGGATGGTGGCTTGGCCTTTCACTGTGATCGCCGATTCCATACTTGCTCCCATTACACTTCAGCAAATGTAATACCACAACGCATTGCTGGTCGATCACTTCGCTTCGAGTCAGGATCAGAACGGGGCGGCGCTTATCCGGTGGCCGAAATGTGTACCAGCGGATTTCGCCGTGATTCAACCGGCATCCTCCCAGCCTTCTGCGTCCCACGCCAGCGGCTCTTCATCTGTGGAGAACTCCTCGTCTCGGGGAGGCGCGGCACGGTAGACCTCTCGATCGTCTGCAACCGAGCGGGTGCTGATCAATCGAAGCAAACGGAGACGCTCCGGGGTTGACAGGCAGTCAACCAGTTGGAAAATGTCCTCGGCGCTGAGCGTCTTGGGCATGGAATTATTTTACCAAAACGTCAGAAGCAGTGAGCGCGCGCCTTACTTCCCGACGGCTCCTGCGCGGGCATCGGCAGCTACCGCAGCGGTGTCACAAGCAACGCCAAATTGGCCGAGCACAGGGACGAGGTGCACGTCCCACGTTGGCCCTTCGACTCCGCTCAGGAC
>JASHYZ010000630.1 GCA_030042795.1 Terriglobia bacterium
AAGGACCGCCAACGGCCGGACGGAACGCCGGCCAAGGTCGAACTGGACGACGTGTGCACCTTTATGGCCCGCTTTGCCAACGGCTCCAACGGGACCTTCGAGGCTACGCGCTACGCTAGAGGCCGCAAGAACAAGAACAGCTTTGAAGTGAACGGCGAGCGCGGGTCCGTCTATTTTGACCTGGAGGACATGCATCAGCTTCAATACTTCAGCCATGATGATGCTTCCGCCGTGCAGGGCTGGCGGACGATTCTGGTGACCGGCGCTGAACATCCTTATATGGCGAACTGGTGGGTGCCCGGCTGCGTGATCGGTTACGAGCACACGTTTGTGAACGCCCTGGCGGACTTCCTCAAAGGTCTTGAGACCGGCGAGCGCGTGCGGCCGGATTTTCTCGACGCGCTCGAGACGCAAGCCGTTGCCGAAGCCGTGCTGGAAAGCGCGCGGCAGCAAAAATGGATGAATCCAACGACTGACGGGACGTCCGCAGGCGCAGCTTCGGCCTGAGCTGGGATGCGGGTGGTGAAGTGTCGGACTGTTATACGCTGCAATATGTCTTAAGAGAGCTTCTTCAGCCAGATATTCCGCACCGAAACCTTGCACGGCGTACCTTCGATCTCGATACCGATCATGCCTTGTTTGTTGTTCGACGATGAGGCGTCATCATCAATGTAGACGGCCATCAACTGTCCATTGATGATGTGGATGAAGGTTCCGCCCCGGGCCATGACGAGGTACTGATTCCAATCGTTGATCTTGATGTAGCCGCCGAGCGCAGTGCGGTCGCCGATGTTGCCGACCAAGCGTTGTGCGTGTCCGGGCATGGATTGCACCACTTGCCCGCGCCAAGCCAGAATTCCGAGGGGTGTGTTCTCCGAATAAAACTGGCCGTTGTAGACGAACACGTGGGGGTTCACGGGAAACCAGAAGTCAGCTTGTGGACCGGTCATCATCCAATTCAAGTTTAGAGGCGGATCGCCCGGACGCGCACGGCGCCAAGGTAGACCGGTTTGACTGCGATACTGAATGCCGCTGCCGCCGCCGTTCTCGACTTTGATCTCAAGCTTGAGGTCAAGATCCTTGGCGATGATTCCGTGATACGAGATGTAGCTGTTCCCAACAGGCTTTTCCTTGGTGGATTCTCCCACGATGGCGCCGTTCTCAACGCGCCAGATATTCGGGTCACCGTCCCAGTCCTTCAGGGTCGTGCCATCGAAGATCTGGGTAAAGCCGGTGTGTTCGTTGAAGTCGAGCGGATCGGGTTCTCGAAATCCGGGCACGGGCCGACCAGCGGGAGGCGGAGTGCCTTGAGCTACTGAGGTTGATCCCAAGGCGTGACTCGCGACAAGCGGCGCCTGGTTCGCTGGCTGTTGCCCAGCGATTTTATTGAGTTGGAACAAACAGCCCATGCCGAATGCCAAAAGTAATGCAGGGCCAGCACTCGCTGCTTTGCGAAACCTGGAATCCAACGTACACATTTCTATTCCACCTCCGTCTGGCTGCGCTGGGCATCAATCCATGTCATTCGCAGCCGATACTAAGTCCATGGGCGGCAATGGTTGGAGATCTGACTGGGGATGATAAGTCCTTTGGTACGCCGCCAGATCCCCTGTAGCGTCTCGCGGCCTTCGATGGCGCTTTTTGCTAGGAAGCGGCAGATCATGCCGCCGGGCGCAACCAGGTGCGTGCCTCCTCGAACCTCGGCACACGCGCTGAATGCAGAGTCAGTCCTTTTCTGCGCTTCTTCCCAGTCGATCGTCCCGTCAGTGAACGCGCCGAAAGTGAACAGGTAATTGTAGTCCTCCATCAGGTTGCGCCGCACTGGATTGATTTGACGCGGGTGCAGAACAAACCTGTCGATAAAGAGTGGTTTTGTACCTCTAATGACGGTGATACCGCTGGTGATTTCCCGGAAACTCCAGCGTTCGCCGTGCGCCAAGCGGCCGGCCGCAAGCCCATCCGTAAAGAGCGCGATACTGTCGGATTCGAGGTCAATAGTCAGCTTCTGGTGAAGCGCTGCGCCGGCGTGCGGGATCAGCAGATCGGGAGCGTATTCGAGCACTGCACCGGCAGCAACCTTGATACGAGTCTCAAGAACGGCAGGTGGGCCGGCAGTTTTGTAGACGCGCGTTGCCGAGGGAGTGCTCAGGCGAGCGTGTGAGCGCGGCCCCAACTCGATACTTGTTTCGAGGCGATCTCCACCCAACACGCCGCCTGTCGGATTGAGCAGGAGTACATAGGCAGACCCGTCTTCCTGTGGAATGGGCGCAAGCACTTGAAGCGGCAGCTCAAAACGGCAGCCCGTCAGGATGGTGTTCAAGCCGCAGCGTGCGAAGCGCAGAAAGAGCGATCCGTCGCGCCCCACGCGCTCAGGATTCAAATAGCAGTTCGCGACTGATCCATTGGACCACTGCATCCGCTCCTTCGCCGCTCCGAAGGTTGGTGAACACGAAAGGCCTTTCGCCTCTTGCACGCTTGGCGTCACGTTCCATCACCTCGAGACTCGCTCCCACGTAAGGCGCGAGGTCGATCTTATTGATCACCAACAGTCCCGACGTGGTGATTCCGGGTCCACCCTTGCGAGGGATCTTGTCGCCCTCGGCCACGTCGATGACGTAAATAGTGGCGTCAACCAGCTCAGGGCTGAAAGTTGCGGCCAGGTTGTCTCCGCCGCTTTCGATCAGGAGAAGGTCGAGATTGGGAAAACGTCGCTCCAGCTCACGAGTTGCCTCGAGGTTCACGGACACATCCTCGCGGATCGCCGTATGCGGGCAACCGCCGGTTTCAACGCCGATCACCCGGTCCGCCGCGAGCGCGCCGCGGCGCATGAGGAACTCGGCGTCTTCGCGGGTGTAGATGTCATTGGTGATTACGGCAAGCTGCTTCTGGTCGCGAAGCCGGATACAAAGTGATTCCACCAGTGCGGTTTTGCCGGAACCCACCGGCCCTCCAATTCCGATCTTCAGCGGCTTGGAGATCACGAACGAAATAACCTCGCAGGCAACGCAGCGTGCAACGCCGACGCAATTTCAAGAGCCGGTGCGAAGCTCCACATCTCAGCCGACGGCGCGGCTGCGGCCTCATTCCCCAACCTGGCTACAATGGGCGCAAGCGACCAAAGGATGCGCTGTCCCTGAAGCTGGCCAAGAGGGATCAGGCGGAGCGCCGCACTCACGATCGCCGCAGCCGCAGAGTAGAGAAACGCGCACGCTGCCTCTTCGCGGGACCAACCCAATCTGCCGCCGACAACGCCGAATGCCGTCGCATGGTGACCAGGAGTTTCGCCGGACTCAACCCGATGGAAGAGGTCCGTCAGATATTCGTCCTTGGTCACTGAACTTGCCACGCGCAGGCTCTGACGTCCGATCTGCCGGCTGGCTTGGCGCATTTCGGCGGCGGGTTTCATGGCTTCCAGTGTCTGGTCAATTTCCAGGACGCGCTCAAGATCGTGCTCACGCGCCAGCTCAAGACAACGCGCCACAGCGACAGTGTCTTGCGGGCCCGCCGAGCTTTCGAGGTAGCTCTCCAGAAATTCCCGGACGCCGCTGGAGTCGTGGATCATGCCTTGCTGAACGTAGTATTCAAGCCCGAACGAATGCGCGTAGGCGCCGGCCGGAAAAAGGCCATCAGTAAACTGAAGCAAGGATAAGAAGCTATGTGGCGGCATGATTGTGCCCGATGCTTTGAGGGTTGAACGGCGCCGAAAGCCGTGCGAAAGGGATGCCCATCCGTTCGAACAACTGGACCATTGCCGGATCGTCAGGCACCAGCAGCGCGGAGCCCTCGATGGCTAGAGGAAAGTGGCGGTTACCGACCTCAAAAGCTACACGGACTGCGGTTGACCAATCAGCAGCCTCGATGGCCAGCACCGGCTCCGGCGAGGCGACAACCGTGAGATACCAATCTGACTCCAGCCAAAAAGGGACGCCAGGTTGCAACACGCTTCCTGTTGGTAGCGCCAGCGCCACTTCGCGGCCCTTCTGAGTGATCAACTTGCCGCGCGGCCAGCGCCTTTGATGCCAAGT
>JASHYZ010000631.1 GCA_030042795.1 Terriglobia bacterium
GCTTCCCCGAGGCCCTGATCGGCTTGGGCAAATCCCTGGTGTCTGCCGGTCGGCCGCAGGACGCCGTTGCGCCTTTAGAGCAGGCGGTTCGACTCGATCCGGCGGATCCTAACGCCCACTACCAATTGTCATTCGCTTACCGCCGTGTGGGCCGCGATCAGGACGCGGAGAAGGAACTGGCGGCATACCGTGAAGACCACGACAAATTCGTGAAGAGCCGCCGGGCCATTCGCGCAGGCATCCTTGGCGATATTACCCAGCAGAGCGAGTCGCCGCCGCAATAGGAAGGACACTCAGGTGAGGGCGTCTCGCCGGCAATTCCTGCGCTCCATTGCTTCATCAGGATTGTTTTTGAGCGGCGCACCCAGACTCCTTGCTCAAGGCATGTCGAGCCGGGGCGTGCGCCCAGCGCCGCGCCAAAAATTCTCCGGCAAACCTTGGCCCGTTGAGTTTTCTGACATCGCGCCGAAGTCCGGCCTGAGCGCTCCTACGGTTTACGGCGAAGAGTACGTCAAAAAATACATCATCGAAGCTAACGGCCCGGGCATCGCCTTCTACGATTACGACCACGATGGCTGGCTGGACGTATTCGTCCCGAGCGGATCGCGCCTTGAAGGTTTCCCAGCCGGACAGGAACCTACCAACCACCTTTACCACAACAATCGCGACGGCACCTTCACGGACGTGACCGCGAAGGCGGGGCTCATTCGCACAGGCTGGTGTTACGGCGTGTGCGTGGGCGACTACAATAATGACGGCTACGACGATCTCTTTCTCACTTATTACGGCAAGAACGTCCTCTATCGCAACAACGGGGACGGAACCTTCATCGACGTGACGGACCGGGCGGGCCTGGCGGAATCCCGTACTCGCTTTGGCACGGGTTGCACCTTTGTGGATTACGACCGCGACGGGCTCCTGGACCTGTTCGTCGCGCGCTATATCGATCTGGACCTCGCCAAGACTCCGGTGGGCGGATCCAGCCGCTATTGCAAATATAAGGATGTGCCCGTCAACTGCGGTCCGTTGGGCTTGGCCAAGGAAACCTGCTCGCTTTACCGCAACAAGGGCGACGGCACTTTCACAGACGTCACGGAGAAAGCGGGAATCGCCAAGGCAGGAAGCCGATATGGCCTGTCTGCGGTGGCTCTGGATTACAACAACGACGGCTGGCCCGACATCTTCGTGGCCTGCGATTCGACGCCCAATCTCCTCTTCCGCAACAATCGTGACGGGACCTTTCGCGAGGTCGCGATGGAAACCGGATGCGCGGTCAGCGGTGACGGCATGGAGCAGGCCGGCATGGGCGTTGGTGTGGGCGATTACGATGGCGACGGATATCTCGATCTGTTCCTGCCTCACTACACAGACGACACGCCGATTCTCTATCACTCCGTTCGCGGAGATTTCTTTGACGACGCGACGACCGCCGCCGGTCTCGCCGTGAATACTCAGTATGTCTGTTGGGGCGTCGATTTCGTCGATTTTGATAACGACGGCTGGCTCGACATCTTTCACGTTACTGGCAGCGTTTATCCCGAGGTCGAGAAGGTGCATCCGGAATACAAATTCAAAACTCAACGGGTTGTATACCGGAACCTCGGCGACGGCGCCTTTGAAGATGTCTCCGATCGCAGCGGGCCGGCCGTGCTCGAGGCGCACTCCAGCCGGGGCTGCGCGTTCGGAGATTTTGACAATGATGGCAATCTCGAAGTGCTGATCCTGAACATGAGCGAGCCGCCGTCACTGCTGAAGAACGAGGCCGGCAGCAAGAACCACTGGCTGAACGTGAAAGCCGAGGGAACCAAGTCGAACCGATCCGGAATTGGAGCGCGCATTATGGTCTCAGCCGGCGAGCGGAAGCAAATTCGCGACGTCCTGAGCGGCTCCAGCTACATTTCGCAAAGTGATCTGCGCCAGCATTTCGGGCTCGGCGCCGCAACGCGGGCTGACCAGATTGAGGTGCGCTGGCCGAGCGGACAGCTTGACCGCGTGGCCAAAGTCGAGGCTGACCGGTTCATCCGCATCGAGGAGGGACGCGGCCTGGTGAGGTCGTGAGCTTGGAGATGGAGTTCTGCCTGGGAGGGCGGGCGTCTCGCCCGCTTCTCGCTCATAAACCTCGGCATCAAAGATCGAAAGGCGGGCGAGACGCCCGCCCTCCCAGGGCTTCAAACCTGCATTGCCAGCGAACAGCGCTCGCGCACCTCGCGCAGCATGCCAGGGATCTCATAAACCGCGCGGTTCTGGAGCGCAGCCACGCGCTGCCGATATTCCTCAAGAACGCCCGGCAGCAGCAACCCTTCCACCGCGTGTCCGATTTCGCAGAAATCCTTCACGGCAAGTCCCACTCTTTTCTCCAGCAGCCATTCCACGTTGTAACGTTCCTGGGGCATGGTACGCGCGTTTCGTTCGACGACAGCGGGCAACTTCATCAACAACGCTTCGCTTAAGCTGCCCGGCCCAGGCTTGCCAATGAAGAAGTCAGCGAGCTGCATGTAATACGGCACTTCGGTTGTGAATCCCACCACGACGCGCTTGCAGCGCGACCGCTCCTCACGCAGCTCTTCCGCGAGCCCCTGATTCCGGCCGCACATCAGAATGAGCTGTACTTCGAGGCCCGACTCGTCGATTTGGCGGGCGATCTCGCTCATTGCCACTGAGCCCTGTCCGCCGAACAGGACCAAGCCGGTTGGCGTTGTCACATCCAGTCCAAGGCGCGTTCTCTCCAGATCGCGATCCATAGGCGGAGCCTCGTAAAAGCGCGGGTGCACGATCATCCCGCTTGCGCGAAAGACGCGGTCCGGCTCGACACCGAGCTCAAGGGCCTGTTGGGCGGCCCGTTCGGTGCCGCAGATGAAGAATTGCTCCTGGGGTTCAATCCAAAAGTGGGGAGGGAAGTCAGCGAAATCGGTCAGGATGGTTACCATCGGCACTTCGGCGTCAACCCGGCGCAGGCTCTCCCAAAGGGCCCGGTTGAACTGGGGCACCAGCGAAACCACCAGTGAGGGACGCGTTTGCCGCCAGTGGTTTTCGAGCAAGCGCACTTCATCGGGATGATAGTGGCGAATGGCGGCGTGCAAAGATGTGAGGAGTTGCTTCGAGCCGCGCGTCCAACCGCGGCGGAGCAATAGATTGTAAACATCCTCCAACCGTTTCCCCGTCAGACGGCGCACGGGATCGATGGGGTCGAGTACGTCTTGCAGACTAGTGAGCTGAACCCCACCGGTAGCCTCTCTTTGTAGAACAACCTCCAGGGCGCTTGCCGCTGCTCGGTGCCCGCCGCCTGCGTCAAAGTAGATCAGCTCCGTAGTGTCCATGTGAGCACCGTAACATCAAGAGGCTAGCGCTGTAGCATCTGTTAACCAACTTTTCACCTTCCGGACACAAAAACTTAACAGAGACCTGAGACCCTATCTTGTGCGATGTGACCTTCACGTCCATAGCATTCACTCCGGCATGTGCACTCTGCCGCTGCTGAAGCGGCTTTGCCGCGAGTCTTACAGTCCTCCTGACGCCGTCTACGATGCCCTTCGCCAGCGCGGCATGAATCTGGTGACGATCACGGACCACGACTCCATCGATGCAGCCGAAGAGCTGCGGCGGAAGCCCAATTTCTTCCTCAGCGAAGAAGTCACTTGCCGGCTGCCCTCCGGCACCGAACTCCACGTCGGCGTCTACGGAATCTGTGAAAGGCAGCACGAGGAATTGCAAAAGCGGCGCAACGACCTTCCCCGGCTTGCCGCCTACCTTGGCGAGCAGCGCTTGTTCGCAGTGGTGAATCATCCTTTCTCAGCGCTCACCGGCCGCCGGCGGGTTGAGGATTACGACTGGTTCTCCTCATTCCCGGCCGTTGAGATTGTAAACGCCCACCTCGGCGAGGCCAACAACCGGCACGCCGGACAGTTTGCGGCGAACAACTTTCAAATCGGCGTGGGAGGCAGCGACACTCACACGCTCGCTTCGGCCGGCACGGCGTGGACGGAGGTTGCCGGCGCAAGAAACGCGCAAGAGTTCCTGGCGGGCCTTTGGCGAGGCAAGGGACAGGTCGGTGGCCGCTCCGGTACTTACGCCAAGCTGACGTGCGACGTGTTCCGAATCGCGCTGGCCATGATGAACGAGCAGCCCGCATATTACGCCCTGGCTCCTTTGCTGTTTCTGGCGCCGTTGTTCACGCTGGCGAACGCTCTCCAAGAATGTTCGTTTGCCAGGAAGTGGGAATGCGTGATTCTGAAAAGTTCCGGCGAACTGCAGACATTCGGAAGTCCTGAGGCCGTGCCACAGGAGTTGGTGGCATGACGCTGACCAGTGCTCCTCTTAGCGTGCATCGGTTTGTCACTGGCCAGGACCACCGCATCATGCGCCGCGTGGAGCGCTGGCGCCCGCCGCGCTGGGTGCGCTGGTGGATGATCGCCGCCACCAAAGGGGGAGACGGCTGGATGTGGTGGGCGCAAGG
>JASHYZ010000632.1 GCA_030042795.1 Terriglobia bacterium
GAGCTCGCCAAAGAGGAGGTACGCGCGCAGGCTCGCGCCCGCAAGCTACCGGTGGCCGACAAGCCGGACAGCCAGGAAATCTGCTTCGTGTCCTCGGGTAGCTATCGCGATTTCATTGGCGCCTACCTGGCCGAGCAGGGCGGCAAGCTTCCTGGCGGCCAGTCGACGCCGAGTCCTGCCGGAGAAATTGTTTCTACCGAGGGCGAGGTTTTGGGAGAGCATCAGGGCCTGCACAATTTCACCGTGGGTCAGCGGAAGGGACTCGGATTTGCCAAGGGTGAGCCGCTCTACGTGATCGAATTAGACCGCCAGCAGAATCGTGTGCGGGTGGGCCGCAACCAGGAACTGATGCGGCGGCGTTGCCGGGTGCGCGAAGTGAACTGGATCCGACCCGTGAGCGCAGGAGAAAGCGTGCGGGCGCACGTACGCATCCGCAACAAGCACATTCCCGCTGCGGCTCGCGTGGAGGCCTTGGCCAATGCCGAGGCGCTGGTGGAGTTTGTGGAACCGCAGCGCGCCATCACGCCGGGTCAGGCAGCCGTCTTCTACGACGGTGATGAAGTGATTGGTGGCGGGTGGATCAGTGGCATCGCTGCGTAAGGGTTGTGACTATGCCCACCCCAAGGCACACGCCTCACACGGGCTGGAAGGCCGTGCCACGTGGCATGGCCATCTTGGCCATGCAGTGAATGTATAAACTTCAGACGCGTACCCCTAAGGTACGCGGGCTAGGCGAGGCTTATAAGGCTTCCATCGGTGGCGGCTGATAGCCGCCGAGTTCTCGTTCGATTTCGGCGGCCACGGCAAGCACCAACTCTTCCTCGTAGGGCCGTCCCACAACCTGCACGCCGATCGGCAAACCCTCCGGCGAGCGGCCGGCCGGAACCACCATCGCAGGATTGCCCAGCAAGTTGAACCACTGTGTATAAGTCATCACGTCTGGATCGCGCAGGTAGCGGGACGTCACGCCGTCGATTGTCCATTCGCGCTCCCCGTGCCTGAAGGCAGGAATGGAGCACGTGGGACAGACGAACACGGGCACGTCGCGCATTTCGGCCAGCAGCCGCAAGCGCAGTTCGTCTCGGCCGATCCAGGCGTCCATGAGGCGTGCCACCGTGAGCGGCGGATCCGTTGCGACAAAACCCACAAACTCCCGCAAAATGGGGCTGATCTCGTGTTCGTGGCCGGCGATCATCGGCCTCAGGATGTATCCGCCTGCGAGTCCGAACATCACCCACCAGAGGTCGCGTGCGCGTTCCAGCACGCTCGGCCGAAACGGCCGCGTCGCAAAACCCGCACGTTCGAGTGCCTGCACTGCCATTCGAACGGCGACCCGTGTTTCAGGTGTTATGGGCGTGCGGCCATCGTCTTCAAAGTAACCAATGACGGCGGACTTCAACTCCGACGCGTCGGGATGGCACACAGAAACCGGAGCAGAGGATGTGTCGCCGTGGTCCGGTCCCGCCATCACTTCGAAGAGGAGCCTCACGTCGGCCACCGTGCGGGCCATGGGTCCGACGACTCCGATTAATGCGAAGGGACCTACCGAAGACGGAAAGTGGCCCGTCGACGGCACGCGGCCCGGCGTCGGCTTGAGGCCGCAGATGCCCGTGAAATGTACAGGCACACGGATGGAACCGCCTCCGTCGCTCCCGACTCCGCCAGCCGAAAGTCCGGCCGCGATAGCTGCAGACTCGCCGCCGCTTGATCCCCCCGCGGTGCGGTCAAGGTCCCACGGATTATTCGTGCGACCGAACAACAGGTTGTCGGTCTCGTAAGCCATGAGCAGTTCGGGCGCGTTGGTGTTGCCGAGCACGATGGCGCCGGCCTTTTTCAGTCGAGCTACCAGCGGCGCATCCTCGGTGGCGATGCGGCCCGCGCGCAGCCGGGTGCCGGTTTCGGTGCGCAAGCCCGCCACATCGATAGAGCTCTTGATGGTAACGGGAACACCGTGAAGAGGACCGCCTTCAACTCCTCTGCAACTGGTCTGCTCAGCAGCGCGTGCGGCGTCCAGCGCCCGCTCGGCATCAACAGTAACAAAGGCGTTGAGGCTCGGGTTCAGCCGCTCGATGCGACGGAGGTGTGCTTGCACCAGTTCCACAGGCGAAACTGACTTGTTGCGAACCATTGCCGCTAAGCGAGAGGCTGGGAGCACGGTCAGTTCGGACATCAATAGGACTCCGGGAGTTGGGGCTATCCAAGGTTCACAGTCTACCCCGAAAGATGGAATGTTGGGCTGGCGTGACGACGCTCCTGTAATCCAAACGCACTCATTGCACGGGTGTGCCACCTGACAGCGGGGTGCCACGTTCCTGTGTAGACTCACAACGGGTCGGATACACGAGAGGGGACATAGTCCTGTGTTCATTGACGGACACCTCGTGACGTTCATGGACACGGCACGCGGGCAGGTACACACGGAAGGTCAGGAATCGTGCGTTCTCGCAAGGACTTGTAGGCCCATATAGCGTTGGCAGATTAGTTGCGAGTGAAGCCCCCGCGGGTTCGTTGCTCGAACTGCAGAATCGCAGCGAACTACGGGCAGACCCAATTTGGAACATTTTGACCGGCTGGACCGTATTGTCTGGTGAGTGTGTCGGAGGATTTGTTTAGCAGATCGGCGCGGGGGGCTGATAACCGTTCGGCGTTGATTTGCGTCTAAGCGATTTTGGGAACTTGATAGCCGGATGGATCGCCGCCGCCAACGGTTTAGCGGCCTGAGGGCAGCGGCGATCCGGAGCGCAGCAGGCACGACCCTCTTGAAGGGAGCGCCTTTTTGCGCTTAATCCGGCTGATTGTAGTCGGGTGGGCAGTGGAATGCAAGAGGGAAATTGAACCACTGGGGTCGACCTGCCGGAGGGGGACAAAAGCCGGGCTTAGCCCGGAAATCCTTCAAAGGAGAGCAGGTGACTATGAACATTCGGTATGTCAGACGTCTCGTGCCGGTAATCGTTGTGGCCGGACTCATCACGGCCTCAGCTTTCGCCAAGAACGGAAACAAGAGTGAGAAGAAAGTGACGCTCAACCAAACCACGGCGCTCAACGGCGCGGCGATTCCAGCCGGCAGCTACAGTGTAACGTGGTCAGCAGATAACGGTGATCCAACCGTAACGTTCGTCAAAGGCAAGGAGACCGTGGCCACAGCCCAGGCGAAGTGGGTGGACCGCGACACAAAGTACGAGCAAAACCAGGTGCTTTACTCCAACAACAGCGATGGCAGCAAAACGATTATCGAGATCCGGTTCGCCGGCATGAGCCGGGCGCTCGTATTTGGAGATTCAGCTTCCTAGCACGCCAATTGGCGGTTGGGACGTGTTCAGAGAATTTGGTGCGGAGTCTTGAAGCCGGCGTAATGGAGGCCGGGAAATAACTGCGGTCGATTTGAAAGAACACGCGGGTTTCCCGTTCTCCATTGCGTCGCCGATAACTTCGCAGGTTTGGCAGGCGATGCGGTTGGCCTGCCATCAAGCCGGGGAGTAGCCCTGCGACCACCTGTAATCCTCCTCCGGCCAGGCGGTTGTGGGGCATCCCCGCCGGTTCCGATGCTGAAGTTTTATACGGCGGCCTTCGAGGTTATGCCGTCAAGTTCGGCAGGCATCAGTTCGCCTGCCCGAGGTAGGGGAGAAGCCTCCACTCCACCTGTAAACCTCCTCCGGCCAGGTGGACGAGGGGCGCTCCCCTACCCCTATTCTCGCTGCAGGCGGTTATCGCTAGCCGCGTCTTTTCCCGCCGCAATTCTCAAACAGGCACGTTAAAATGCTTTCGGCATGGTTCCGCTTCCGCTCGATGACAACCTTCGCCGCACCACCTTCTGGTTTTCCACGCTTGCCATCATCGCTGCCAATCTTTACGTATTCTGGATAGAGCTTTCTCTTGGCGGTCAGGTTGATCGCCTGATCTTTCTCTACGGAATCGTTCCGGCCCGATACACGACGGCGCGGGGTCTCGCCGTAATGACACCGGCTGGGTTTCTCATTCCCATCTTCGCCTCAATGTTTCTGCATGCCGGATGGGTACACTTGCTCGGCAATATGCTCTTTCTTTACGTCTTCGGTCGAAGCGTCGAAGATCGCTTTGGTCATGTGAAGTTCGTGCTTCTTTATTTCTTGAGCGGTTTCGCAGGCGCGCTGCTCCACATCTATCTCAACGCGGGCTCTCGGCTTCCCAGTATAGGCGCTAGCGGCGCGATTGCCGGCGTGCTTGGGGCCTACTTCGTGACTTCACCGCGGGCGTGGATCAAGATCACAATTTTTCCGCTGATTTTCTGGACCTTTCAACTACCGGCGGTCCTCGTTCTCGGCTATTGGTTCCTCATCCAGTTTCTCGAGGGGTACCAGATGCTGAGCATTAACATTGAGACGGCCACGCGCGGCGGCACAGCATGGTGGGCGCACGT
>JASHYZ010000633.1 GCA_030042795.1 Terriglobia bacterium
GAGAGCCTGAACGTCTGGGGATTCGCGGACACACACTTTGCAGTGAGTCCAAACGGCAACGCCGTGCTCCAGGGCCATCGTTACGAACTCAGCGGCCATGAGCTGCCCCGTCTGCTTCCCTGGGTTCGGGAAGTGCTTGGCATCGAACTTGACCCGCGGGACGTCCACGCGTCTTCTTATCCCACATCCATTGTGCCTCCGCGCGAAAACCAGGGGTTTCGAACCGAAATCGGCCAGTTCTTGAGCAATGCGCAAATCAGCGACGAAGGCCGAGTGCGGCTGAGGCACGGCCACGGGCACACGCAAGAGGACATGTTCGCCATCAAGCACGAACGCCTGGAGCGCATCCCCGATCTTGTTGTGTTTCCCGAGTCCGACGAACAAGTTGCGCAATTGATCGCGGCAGCCAAGCGGCACAACGTGGTGCTGATTCCATTTGGCGGCGGCACCAACGTCACCGGCGCTTTGCGTTGCGAGGCTGATGAACAGCGAACGATCGTTTCGGTGGACTTGCACCGCATGGGCTCCGTTCTCTGGATCGACCGGGCGAACCAGATGGCCTGTATTCAAGCGGGGGCCGTCGGACGCAACATCAACACCCAGCTTGCCGCGTACGGCTTCACCATGGGTCATGACCCCGACAGCGTGGAGTTCTCGACTCTGGGCGGCTGGATTGCCACCAATGCCAGTGGCATGAAGAAGAACAAGTACGGCAACATCGAAGACCTGGTGCTGGATGTCACCGTTGCCACCGCTAATGGAACGTTGGAGCGCGCTACCTGTGTTCCGCGCGAATCCGTGGGTTTTGACCTGCGCCGCCTGCTGTTCGGTTCCGAGGGCACGCTCGGGATCATCACCTCGGCCATCGTGAAAGTCTTCCCTCTCCCCGAAGTCCAGAGTTACGGATCGGTGATCTTCCCGAGCCTGGCAGAGGGCGTCGCTTTTATGCGCGAACTGGCGCGCGAATGGAGACCGCCTTCCAGCGTGCGCCTCGTAGACAATTTGCAGTTTCAATTTGGCCTGGCGCTGAAGCCGGCAGTCACCGGCTTGAAGGTGTTGAAGAGCCACCTCGATAAGTGGGTGGTGGTGAACCTCAAGGGATTCAAGCCGGACCAGATGGTTGTTTGCACCCTGGTCTTTGAAGGCACGCGGCGCGAAGTGGCCGAGCAGCCGTTGGAGGTTTACCGGCTGGCCAAACGGCACGGCGGAATGCAGGCGGGCGCGGAGAACGGGCGGCGCGGTTATCAGCTCACCTACAGCATCGCTTACATCCGTGACTTTCTGATGAACTACTACATTATCGCGGAGTCGTTTGAGACTTCGGCCGCCTGGAGCGACGTTCTCCCGCTCATCAACAATGTGAAAAAGCGCTTGGAGGCCGAATACACTGCGCGAAAACTGCCAGGCAAAATGTTTGTTTCGGCGCGCGTGACGCAGGTGTACCAGACGGGCGCGGCCATCTACTTTTATTTCGGATTTTATTACAAGGGCCTTGCGCACCCGTCGCAAGTTTATAACGAGATGGAAAGCATCGCTCGCGAAGAAATCCTGCGCAGCGGCGGTTCGCTTTCGCATCATCACGGCGTCGGCAAAATCCGCCGGCACTTCCTGCCCGCGGTCATGTCGCCAGCCGCCTTGGAATGGAAGCGCGAACTCAAACGGAGTCTCGACCCGGCCAACATTTTTGCTGCCGGCAATCAGAAGTGGTAAGCCGGCTGCGAGCCTCGCCCGATGAGCTATCCCTACCCAGCGTTCAGAAGACCTGCGCAGGTATCGCGCCATCGAGTGCTTATTCACAAAGGTTCGCGAGATCATTCGTCGGGACATAGAAGGGAGGGACTTATGTCCCGCCCTGGAGTTTCTGCATTCACCGCATGGCCAAGATGGCCATGCCACGTGGCACGGGCTTCCAGCCCGTGCTAGGCGGGGCTTCACCCCGCCGCATAAGGGAGCTGCGTTCTTGTGGGCTTTAGAGCTTGTGTGAGAACTCGTGGATTCCTGCTCTCCGCTTTCGCGGGGACAAGCTTCGCGGGAATAGCTGCGAGGGGTTGGAGTCCATAAACTCAAAAGGGATGTCACCCCCGCGTAAGCGGGGGTCCACGCCGGGCAGGCCCAAACTCGAGTTTTCACACTTAACTCTGAAACCCCGCTCTTTCGAGGATCACGAGTAGCGGATCGTACGGTTACGGCTCGGCACCCCCACTGAAGAATGACTTTGGACACAAACCCCAAATGGGCATTGATCACGGGCGCGTCCTCCGGCATTGGGAGGGCCTTGGCGCACGCCTTCGCGTCGAGAGGGTACAACCTCTTCCTGACCGCCCGGAATGAGCCTGCGCTGCGGCAAGTGGCTACGGATTGCGTCGAAAAGTTCAAGGTTGCCACCGAAGTTCACATCGCCGATCTCGCCGATCCGCAAAACATCGATGCGCTAATCGGTGCTCTATCTTCGGAACATCACGCCTTCGAAATCCTCGTCAATAACGCGGGATTCGGCGTGCAGGGTGCTTTCCAGAACACGGCGTTGAACGCCGAACTCAGCATGGTGCACGTGCAGGTGGATGTCATGCTGAAATTGACCAAAGCCCTCCTGCCGGGCATGCTGGCCCGGCGCAGCGGCCGCATTCTCAACGTTGCGAGCGTCTACTCGTTCGCGCCCGTCGCGTTCCAGTCCGTCTATGCTGCCTCCAAGGCTTTCATGCTGTCCTTTTCAGCCGCGCTCAGCGAGGAGCTAAGAGGAAGCGGCGTAACAGTGACGGCACTTTGCCCCGGCCTGACGCAGACGGAATTTCGGGTGAGAGCAGGGATCCCGGAGAAGAGCAAGGTCGGGGGCTCCACGGCGGAGCACATCGCAAAGATTGCTGCCCGCCAAACTCTCAAGGGCAAGCGAGTGGTGGTGCCGGGCTTTCCCAATCATCTCTTCGCCTTCCTGGCGCGGCGTCTGCCGCTGGTTCTTGTCCCGCGCATCGTCAGATTTATTAACAAGACGCGCGGCGTGAGTCCCTGACCCGGCCGAGCCGGATCGAGGAACGTGGATTCCCGCCTTCGCGGGAATGACTGCGGACGGGCGCTCAAGTAACACGAGTGCCCGAAAACGAGGAGCATTGTAACTGGCGGATTGGCTCATCGATTCAATCACTCATCGGGTGAACGGACCCATCGTCTCAGCATTCCAAAATCAGCTAACCACCATATTTATCAACAACATTCCAGGGTAAGCAGGGTTAAGTCATCTATTTTCAAAAACATTCCGGGGTAGTCTCATTTGTCCCATTTTTCTCATTTTCGGTCCTTTGTTATCAATAACATTCCAGGGTAGGTGAAAAAATTTTACAAAAATCTTGACAGTAGACATCCCCTGGTCTCTGGGAAAGGCGAGGTGCACAGCGAGGAGCAAGCCACTTACTGCGCTCACCGCCATCGCCTCGGCAAGGTTGATCTTTGGGGGTTCCGGTGTGCAAGCCCCGGCCATACGCCGCATCACCATGCTAAGCTAACACCTTTATTTTCATAAATATCGTGGCTTGCATCAGCTAAGTCATCTGTTTTCATGAATATCGTGGGTTCCCAAAGCCGGTCCTTTGTTATCAACAACATCGTGGGTTCTTCCTTCGTTTCGCGATTTTTTGAGCGTCCTTCCCCACTTGATTTTTTGCCTTGAGCCTCTGCGCCAAGTCCCCGAGACCGCCGCCGTTCCGATTGGCCACGAATTTTTCCCAGGCCATGATCGGAGTCCTGACGAATGATGCCATGTCAACCTCCGTAAGCCGTGGTCAGGCTGTAGACGGCGGCCGTATTTCACCCTCGGAAGGCGCCTTGGAGCCGAATACGGACCCGGTTCCCGCAGCAAACAAAAGCAACATAGCATACTCTTAAGTGTTTGTCAATAGGTATGTTACGCCGTACGCTATACTCGTTGTGTAGCCTACCTCGTCAGGTGGCTGGCGCCGCGGAAAAGCGTGGGGCGGAAATGCGCGAAGCGCCTTGGAGTGCGGCGGCTTGACGCCGCCTCGAGGCGGGTTGGCAGGAAGCGTAGGTAAAGCCGACCAAACGGATCCGACCTCCTCCGGCGCCACACGCCTGACACGCTTCTTGTTGTAATGCGGTCTTCCAGCTCCAAGGCGGCGTCAAGCCGCCGCACTCCAAGGCGCTTCGCGCTTGCTACCGCTGCTTCACGGCTATAGCCTCGCCACTGCGCCAGAGGTTACGCAGATTTTTCGAGTGCCGCCACACCAGAAACAAAGTCATCAGCGCCGAATAGGCCGCATCGACGCCACCCACGACAATCAGCATCAGGATTGTAAATAGCAACCAAGTGGTGAGCGATGCCAGCGCTCCGGCTTCGCGCCACTTGAGCTTGCCCATCCCAATGCGCGCGACTGCAAAGTAGGCGAGTGCGACGAGAGCCCACTTTGGATAGAGCACCAGCATCACGCCACCTGAGGTCGCAATTCCCTTCCCGCCGTTGAAGCGCAGCAGCGGCGAGTAGCAGTGACCCAACACGGCTGCGAATCCGAACACCCA